>NZ_JBINJD010000200.1:0-7957 GCF_043951915.1 Alienimonas sp. DA493
GCCCCGGACTCCGCGCCGAAGGCCCGGTTGAAGCCGAGGCTCGGCAGGTTCAACACGAACGGGGCGGCGGCGGCGGACAGGCCGAGGTTCTTGAGGAACTCGCGGCGGGCGGAACGGAAGGGCGTGTTCATGGCGAGCGGCGGGAGGGAGGGATACGGGGCGGCGTGAGCCGCGACGAATGCGGAAGGCGGGCGGGGGTTAGTTCTTCACAGCCCCGTCCGCGGCGGCGGCGGCGGTACGGGCGGGCGGATCGCCGCCGGCCGGGTCCCGTGGCGGGCCCAGGGCGGCGACGGTCGCGGCGGCGGCGAACGCGGCTTTCATATCCGTTTCCTTTTCCTCGAACTGGGCGGCGAGCGTCTCCCGGGTCTCCACCCCGTAGGCGGCGGCCGGCTGCTTGACGGCGTGGTGGAACAACCGCTCCACGAACGCGGTGCGGGCCTCGGCGCTGTCGGCGATGAACCGGCTCAGGGCGACCGCCCCGTCCAGCGCCACTTCGGCCCCCTCGGGCGTCAGGTAGACCGCGTCGTCGTCGACCGGCTTCGTCACCGGCTCGGCGGCGTCCTTCTTGACGACCCGCTCCTCGGTCCGCAGGCGGCCGATCGCGTCGAACCGCTCCAGGCTGAAGCCCAACGGGTTGATCAGGTTATGGCAGGCGGAGCAGGCCGTGTCGGAGGTCTGGTGGGCGACCCGTTCCCGGGTCGTCAGGCCGTCGCCGAAGTCCTCCGGCAGCGGGCTGAAGGCCTCTTTGGGCGGCTTGAGGTTCCGACCCAGCAGCTTGCGGGCCACGAACACGCCGCGGTGAATCGGGCTGGTTACCCGGTGGTGGGCGTAGCCGGCCATCAGCAGCGGATGGGTCAGCAAACCCGCCCGCCGTTCCGGCTTCACCGCCAGCTTGGCGAACGTTCCGTCCTGCGGCGCCTGGCCGGGGTCGACCAGATCGTCCTTGTACAACTCCGCCAGGCGGGCGTTGACGTACAGGTCCTCGGCGTCCCACAGGGAGCGGAAGTCCGCCGTCTCCCCGTTCAGGGCGTCGGCGATCGCCAGCTCCAGGCTGGTCCGCAGGTCGCCGACGGCGGCGTGATCGAAGCCGGGGTACAGCGTCTCGTCCTTCGCCATCTCGTGGGCCCCCTCGGGGATCAGCCAGTCCGCGAAGAACTCCGTCAGCTTGACGGTGGCGCGGTAGTCCCGGCTCATCCGCTTCGCCTCCTTGGCGACGACCTCGGGGTCGTTCAGCCAGCCCTTCTGGGCGGCCTGGAGCAACTGGTCGTCCGGCAGGCTGTCCCAGAGGAACAGGGCCAGCGCGGCGGCCCGATCGTGGGCGTCCGGCGCCTCGCCCTCCGCCGCGGCGATCGCGGCGTGCAGGTTGGGATACAGGAAGTACGGGCTCTTCAGCGTCATCAGCACGCAGCGCTTCGTCGCCTCCTTCCAGTGGCGCTCCCCGTCGAAGTGCGAGTCGACGTACAGGGCCCGCTGCTCGTCGGTCAGCGGGCGGCGGAAGGCGCGTTCGGTCCATTTGGCGCAGAACTCCTTCGCCTTCTGGACCTGCTTGTCCGCGGGGTCCTTCTCGTTGATCTTCAGGTAGGTGCGGATCCCGTTGTCGGTCTCCAGCAGCAGGTCGGCGACCTCGAAGGCGGCCTCGCTGGTCGCCTCGTCCCAGGCGGCGCTCACCGCGGAACCGCGCTCGTAGCCCACGCTGCGGTCGTCCGGCGGGAAGGGGGCGGAGACCAGCAGCGTCTGCGGCGTCCAGCCCGGCACGAGGTAGCGGGCGGGCAGCACGGTCTCGGTCCGGTGCGGCGGGGTCCAGGACAGCCGGGCGAAGAAGTCGATCTTCGGCGCGTCCTTGTCGAACTCCTTCCCGAGCCGCTTCTCCACCCGCATCCGCAGCGGCACCGGCTGGCCGCCCAGCAGGAAGGCCTCGCACTCGTAGCGGGTCTGGTCGCCGCTGCGGACCCGCACGTTCACCAGTCGCGTGCCGTTCAGGTCGAACTCGACCTGGTGGGAGCACTCCACGGCGAACTTGTACTGGCCGGTCACGGGGGGCAGCAGGGCGCCCTCCCAACTGATCTCGAAGCCTTCCTCCGCCAACTTGCCGTTGGAGGGGCCGGTTTCGTCCCCCTCGTTCGCCTGCGGCACGCCGTCGCCGAGGTCCACGTCGATGACGGGCTCGGTCCGTTTGAAGGCCAGACGCTTGTCCCACGGCCCGCGGCGGGCGCGGTACTGGGTCTCCAAGCCGTGCGGCCCGTCGGCCGAAATGTTCCGATGCCCGGCGAACGCGGAGCCCAGCGCCGCGATCGAGCGGCGGTACTGACTGCCGGTCAGCCGGCTCAGTTCGACCCGCGGCGGGGCGTTGCGCAGCTGCGCGGCGCGGGAGTAGAAGGCGTCGTAGGCGAACGCGGCGACCGCGGCGGCGTCCTCGCCCACGACCGACCCGGGGTCTCCCTCCGGCATCGTGCGGGCGATCAGGTCCGTCAGCTGATCGACGGACAGGTCCCCGTGCAGGGGCATCTCGTACAGGAACTCGACCCCTTCGCCCCGCTCGCCGTGGCAGTCGGCGCAGACGCGGGCGAACAGCTCGGCGCCGCGGTCCTTCTGTGCGTCGCCCTCGGCCGCAAACGACAGTCCGGGGACGAACAGCGCCGTGAGGGCACAGGCGAAAGCGACGGCCGTCCGCGAAGGACGGATCGGAACGGGCGGGAGCATGTTGTGAGGCGGGAGGATCCGGGGGCGGACCGCACGTTCGGGCGGGCCGATCGGCACGCCGGCGGGGCGTGGACCGAGTCGCGCCGCGGGGGAGGCGGGGATTGCACGGTCCCTTGCGTGAAGGGGAAACCGCGAATCGTCGCCGACCCGAACAGGCTATTTTACCTCATCGGCCGAGTTTCCGGCAAGCGTTCTCCGATCTGACCGCGGCCGCACGACCGCACCGGGAACGCCCCCAAATGCCGTCACGACCGGCGGAACGCGTTCCGCCGGCCGGGATTACGACGAAAGCCGGGGCGGGTTCGCCCCGGCTCGCGGCCGTTCGTTCCGGCTTGCCGCCGTCGCTCACCACCGCAGTTCGGCGCCGCCGGTGCCGGCGTGGCTGAGCGCGTCCTCGCCCAGCAGCAGGTCGTAGTGGGCGTAAAGACGGACGTGGCGGCCCAGCAGGCTGGTCAGGCCGCCGCCGAGCGCCCACTGGTTCGCGGCGTCCTCGCCGGCGGTGGAGAACGCGGGCAGGGTCGGGGCGGCGGCGAACCGGACCGGGGCCGGGCTGTCGGAGCCGGCGACCTCGCCGAACCACCAGGCCCGCAGCTCCGGAATGAACGCCAGGCCGCCCGGGTCGCCCAGCGTCTTCGCCGCCCGGCCGCCGAGCTGGACCCGCAGGCTGTCGGCCTCGGCGTCGCCGTAGAGCAGGTCCGCGGCGCCCAGGCCGGACTCCCGGTAGCCGTCGCGGGAGGAACTGACGTACTGCACGCCGGCGAGCGGTTGCAGATCGATCCACTCGATCGGCAGCAGGTAGCCGGTTTCGGCGGCGAGGGTCACGGTGGAACCGTCCGTTTCGCCGTCGGCGACGAACGCCTGTCCGCCGGCGTGCAGGGTACGGGTCGTCTCGTACCCGTCCCCGCCGTAGACGGCCGCGGCCGCGGCGTGCCACCGGCCGGCGGTCTTCGTGCCGTAGACGCCGATCTGCCAGCTGGAGACGTCGGCCTCGAACCGGTCGACGCCGCCGCCGCTCTCGGAGCCGGTCCCGCCGAAGCCCCACAGCAGGCCGACGCGGGTCCCGGAGGCGACCAGCCGGTCCACGCCGAACACCGCCCCGCCGGTGAGGTAGTCCGTCTCGTTCAGGCCGGAGCCGACCTCGCCGCCGACCACGTAACCCTCGGCGAAGCCGCCCCAGCAGAGGTCCGACCCGCCGCTCCGCCGCGTCCGGGCCGCCCGGCCGCCGGGGGTGAAGGACGCCTTCTTGACTCCGGAGTCGGAGTCCTTGTCTTCCGCGTCGGCGGTACGGACTCCCGATTTGACTCCCGCCGACTCTTCGTCGCCGATGTCGGAGCCCAGGGTGAAGGTGCCGAAGCCGAAGTCGTCGGTCCCGTTGGCCCCGGCGAGGGGGGCGTCGGCGAGGGGGGCGTCGGCGAGGGGGTCGTCGGCGAGGGGGTCGTCGTTCTGGCCGCGGAACAGCCCGCCGCCGCCGGCTCCGCCGGGCCGCAGGGCGCGGAACATCGTGCGCCGCACGGCGCCGGCGCCGGCGACGCTCACGCCGCCCAGGCCGCCGGAGCGGGCCGCCGTCAGGCCGTTGAGCACCGGCCGGGCGCCGTCGGCGTCGGACAGCAGGGCGGCGGCGAACAGGTCGGCGGCCGGACCCTCGGCGTTGGGCATGAGGGTGAACAGGGCGTCCGCCGCGGCGGCCTCGTCAGCGTCGGCGAAGACCGCGGCGCCGTTCTCCACCCGGCTCAGCCGCACCTGGAGCGAATCGGTCCCGGCGTCGTTCACGATCGACGAGGAGCCGGTCAGCGACCACGCCTCGGCCCGCACCGAGTCGGGGCCGCCGGCGATCCCGCCGGCGGCGGTCAGGACCGTCAGGTCCAGCTCCGAGCCGGGTTGAGCGATCTGCTTGGCCAGCGCCCGCCGGCCGGCGGCGTCGCCGGCGCCGACGTTCACCGTCACCGAGCCACCGGAGAGGTTTGCGGCCCCGCCCACCGCGACGCGATCCGTGCCGCCGACGTGGGAATCGAGGAGCAGTCCGCCGCCCGGGTTCAGCGTCAGGTCGCCCTGCACGTTCAGGGTCTGCCCGCCTTCGCCGTCCGCCCCCGGGGCGATCTCGCCGGCGGCGGTCACGTCGCCCAGCACCTCGCCGGAGCCGATCAGCCGCGTGCCGGAGCCCAGGTTCAGCTCGGGGGCGACGGTGTCGACCCGCACGGTGGAGCCGGCGGTGACGCTCGCCTTGGCGTCGGCGGCGGCGTTGAACGTGTTCGCGTCCGGGGCGAAGACGAACGTCCCGCCGCCGTCGAGCCCCAGGTCCCCCTGCAGATCGACGTCGCCGCTGAGCGTGACGCGGGCGCCGGCCCCGAGGGTCCGCAGGCGGCCGCCCGCCGGGCCGACGGTCACGCCGTTCTCCAGCGTCACGCCCCCGGCGGTCTCGAGGCGGCCGCCGTCCAGCGTCAGCGGGCCGGAGCCCAGCGCCGCGGAGGCGTCCGCCCGGACGGCGCCCGCGGAGACGAGCACGCCGCCGGTCGCGGCGTTCGTCCCGGCGAGGACGAGGGTGCCGGAGCCGGTCTTCGTCAGCAGCCCGGCGCCGCTGAGTTTCCCCTGCAGGGTGAGTTCGGCGTCGGTGCGGATCGACCCGCCGTCGGCGCCCAGGGCGACGGCGTTCACCAGCACGGAGTCCTGCCCGGAGGCCAGGTCGGTGAACAGTTCGCCGCCGTTGAGCGTCACGGCGCCGGAGCCGAGGGCGGCCAGGCCGGTCACCGCCAGCGTGCCGCCGGCGACGGTGGTGGATTTGTGGTGACCGGCGGCGACCAGCCGCAGTTCGCCGGCGCCGGTTTTGGTGAGCACGCCGCCGGCGGTGCCGCCGGTGACGGTCCAGCGGCCGCCGGAGGTTTCGATCGTGCCGCCGTCCTCGCCCAGGGCGACGCCGCCGGCGTAGACCAGCGTGCCCTCGGTGTGGGCGGTGCGGAGGGTGGCGTCGTTGAGGTACAGGTCGTCGACGCCGAGGGCGCCGTCAGCGGCGACGACCAAGGTCGCCCCGTCCACGACGGTGCCGCCGGCGTAGGCGTTGGCGGTGGCGAGGGTCAGTTCGCCGCCGCCGTGCACCATCAGCCCGCCGGTGCCGGAAACCCCGCCGCCCAGCAGCAGGTCGTAGCCGTTCAGATCGATTCGGCCGCCGTTGGCCAGATTGAGTTCGCGGAGGAACGCCGGGCCGGCCTCGTGGCCGGGGCGGTCGTCGAGGACGCCGAGCAGCTTCAGCTCGGCGCCGTTGCCCAGTTGCAGGTCCCCGGTGCCGAGGGCCTCGGCGGAGTCGACCTCCAGCCGGCCGCCCAGCACAGCGGTGCCGCCGCCGTAGGTGCTCGTGCCGGTCAGCGTGACGGTGCCGGAGCCCATCTTGATTAGTCCGGCGTCGGCGGAGCCGGCCAGCGAGCCGGCGAACGCGGAGCTGTAGCCCGGCCCGTCCGCGACCGCGGTCCCGCCGCCGGGGTTCGACGGGAAGACGCCCAGCACCAGCACGTGCGACCCGAGGTTCAGCGTGCCCTCGCCGGTCAGCTGGCCGACGTAGGTGCTGCCGGTCAGCCGCCCGCCGGCGCCGGCTTCGAGGTGCAGGCCGCGGCCGAAGCCGGTGTCGGTCCCCGCGACGACCACCCCGCTGACGACTTTGGTGAGCCGGTGCCCGTTGTGCCCGTTCAGCGTCAGCTCCGCGGCGGTTCCGGTCCCGAGGTCCGCCGTCAGCGTGCCGGAGCCGGTGAAGGTCGGGTTGAGCACGTGCGGCCCGGCGCCGCTCTGCCCGTTGCCGTGGGGCCGGACCAGCAGTTCGATGCCGCGGCCGCCCTGTTCGAGGTCCACCCGCACGCCGGCCCGGCCGGCGGGGACGGCGCCGTTCAGTTCGATCACGGGATTGACGTTCGGGTCGGCGAACAGCGGCACGTCGAACCGCACGCCGGTCCCGCCGGGGTGCACCGCCCCGAGGGCCTCGCGGAAGCTGGTGGTGGAGTCCTCGTCGGTCTCGTCGTCCGCGGTGGTGACCGTCCGCGCATCGACCAACTGGGACGGCTGGGAACTGGCCTGCGCCGACAGCGGGGCGAACGCCGGCGCCGCCGCGCACGCGGCGGCGGCCAGACCCGACAGGCCGAACGTCGGCCGGTCCAGCAGCGACCGGATCCAACGCGACCGGCGGGAGAAGAAGCGAGCGGCAGAGGGCACGGCGGCGTCCGTTCCGGGCGTCTGGGGAACCGCGACCCGCCTCCGGCGGGACGTTGCGCGCCGGGATTCCGGGCGCGACGGTTCGGATACGAACCCGATCGGCCGCCCCGCCGGGCCGGCTTGAGAGAAATCCTCCGGGCGCGGGGAAGTTTTCGATTCCCCACCAACCTGAAGCGTGAGCGAGGGACGGACGGCCCGCCCGCGCCCGCATCGCGGGCGTCCCTCGCTGAGACTCCGGGTTGGTCGGCGGAGTTCGGGGCCGGTGAGCTACCCGCAGCCGGCCCAGCGGACGGCCTCGACCGGGTCGCCGGCGGCGAGGTGGGATTCGCCCGGAATCAGCGCCGCCCCGTTCGCCGCCGCGGCGCCGCGGAGGTCGCCGCTGCCCGCCCAGCGAACCGGTTCCGCGGCGAGGCCCTCGGCAGTCGGCGTCAGCCGGACCGGGCGGTACAGCGGGCGGTCGCCGCGGTTCGACAGGGCACCCGTCAGCGTTGCCCGCAGCGGCGCCGGTTCGCAGTCCGTCCAGCCGCCCAGCCGTCGCAGGGCGGGGCGGACGAACAGTTCGAAGCTCGTCAGCGAACTAACCGGGTTGCCCGGCAGACCGAAGACGGCCGTGATCGGCCCGTCGCCGTTCCGCCGCGTGCCGAACCAGAGCGGCTTGCCGGGCTTCACGTTCACCTTATGGAAGACCTGCGCGACGCCGCAGTCGGCCAGCATGCCGGGGACGAGGTCGTAATCGCCCATGCTCACGCCGCCGGAGAGCAGCAGCACGTCGGCGGCCAGCCCCTCCCGCACCTTCGCTGCGAGGGCGTCCCGGTCGTCGCCGACCCGGCCCAGCGGCACGGGCGTCGCGCCCGCGGCCGCGAGGGCCGCGGCGAGCAGCGGGCCGTTGGCGTCGCGGATCTGCCCCGGCCCGGGCTTTGCGGCGGCGGGCACAACCTCGTCACCCGTCGAGAGGAACGCGACCCGCACCCGCGGCACGGCCGGGACCGGGTCGTAGCCGTGTTCCGCCAGCAGGCCGATCGCCGCCGGGGTCAGCGGGACGCCGGCGGCGACCAGTTCGGTCCCG
>NZ_JBINJD010000201.1:0-7873 GCF_043951915.1 Alienimonas sp. DA493
CACCCCCGGCCCCTCTCCCTGAGGGAGAGGGGAGAAGAGCGCGGCGAACCTCTCTCAGCGATCGCACCCGCTCGGAGACGCCCCCCCGCGGCCGCGGCTCCAGGCTCCCGCTTGTGGCCGCCCCGCCCCCGTTTTACACCGGCGTCGTGCGATCCCTCCCCGCCCCCGTCTCCAAGATCGCGCTGGGCCTGCTCGCCTGCCTGCTGCTGGGCGGGGTGATCGCCGCGGTCCGTGACAAGCCGGGCGAACTGCCCATTTACATGCGGGCCGCCGAACGGCTGTGGGCGGAACAGTCGATCTACGACCCGGCGGACGACCCGGCGTTCAGCTACCCGCCGGCGTTCGCGCTGGTCACGCTCCCGCTGGTTCCCCTCAATGACGACTGCCGGCGGGCGGCGTGGTGGGGGCTGAACCTGGCGCTGCTGGGGGGCGTGCTGCTCGCCGTCTGGGCGGCCGTCCGGCCGGCTTTATTGGGCGACGGGAACGCGGGGGCCGACGGGAAGGAGTCGGACGACCGCACGACCCGTCGGCGGCTGTGGGGCTGGGGCGGGCTGACGACCGTGCTGGCGGGGCGGTTCGTCCTCTCCCCGCTGGCCTACCAGTCGCACGACCTCATCTTGCTGGCGCTGATGACGGCGGCGGCGGTCTGTTGGACGCGGCGGCGGAACGGCTTGGCGGGCACGGCCGCGGGGCTGGCGGCGGCGTTCAAGGCTACGCCGCTGCTGGCGGCGGCCTTCTTCCTGCTGCGGCGCCGCCGCTCCTCCCTGCTGGCGATGGCCCTGACGATCCCCGCCGCCACCTTCGCCGCGGACGCCCTCTCCTCCAATCCGGACCGCGGCCCATGGGTGAAGACCTGGGCGGAACGGTTCGTCCTGCCGGTGGCCCCCGGGACGGCGCCGGACGTGGAGAACGCCTGGGAACGCTGGAACCCGCTGAACCAGAGCCTCGCCGGCACGATCGCCCGGCTGACCTCCGACCCCTCCACGGACCGGCTGGAGCGCGGCGGGGCCGTCGTCACCGTGCGGCGCCTGCCGGCGGAGACGGCACAGCAGATCACGCTCGCCGCCGCGGGGCTCGTGCTGCTCTGGCTGGCCTGGTGCGCGTGGCGGCCGCGGGAGCAGGACCGGCCCGCCGCCCCCTTCCAAGACGCCGCCGCCCCGCCCGGCGGCCTCACCGCGGGCCTGCGATGCCTGTCGGAACTGGCCCTGACGCTGGGCGGGATGTTGCTGCTTTCCCCGATGAGCAGCACGCAGCACTTCGTCTTCCTGCTGCCGGGGATCGCCGTGATCGCCGCCCGGCTGGTCCTGCGACCGCGGGACCTACTGAACGACCTCGCCGCGGTCGGGCTGTTCGCCCTCGGCACGCTGCCGGCGAAGGACCTGATCGGCGACGAGCTGAGCGAGGTGATCCGCAGCGCCGGCGGCTACACCGCCTGCACGCTGATCGTGCTGCTGGCCTGCGGGCGATTGCTGTGGAAGGACCGGCGGGCGCGGCGGGGCTCCCCTCTCCCTTGAGGGAGAGGGGCCGGGGGTGAGGGTGAGCGAACGGTTCGCCCGCTTCCGCTCTGTGCGGTGAAGGTGCCGGCGGGAGAGCGAGGCGGGCCGTTCACGGCCCACGGACGTCACAGCCCCCTCTCCCCCGACCCCTCTCCCCCAAAAAGGGGGCGAGGGGGGAACGCTCGCCTCACCGCACGAACAGCCACGAGACGTAGCCGCCGTAGGCGGCGAGCAACAGCAGGCCCTCCCAGCGGTTCACCCGGTAGCCGGTGCGGAGCAACGGCAGGAGCAGGACGGCGGCGGCGAGCATCACCAGCAGGTCGACGTGCAACCCGTCGCCCTCCGCCCCGACCGCCGGCACGTTCAGCGGGACCACGAAGGCGGTCGTCCCGATGATGCCCAGGGAGTTAAACATGTTGGAGCCGACCACGTTCCCCACCGCCATGTCCCCCTCGCCGTGGGCGGCGGCGACGGCGCTGGCGGCCAGCTCCGGCAGGCTGGTGCCGAAGGCGACCACCGTCAGCCCGATCACCGCGTCGGACAGCCCGGCGTGGCGGGCGATGACCACCGCCCCCTCCACCAGCGCCCAGGAGCCGCCCGCCAGAAAGGTCAGGCCGACGACGATCAGGGCGCCCTCGATCCAGGCGCTGCCGGCCGGCGGAGGCAGTTCGGCGTCGGCCTCCGCGTTCGCCCGGGCGCTCTCCCGCCGGGCCAGCACGACGGTCGTCGTCACGTAGGCGATCAGCCCCGCGGCCAGCAGGGCCCCCTCCAGACGGCTCGCCCCGCCGTCCCACAGCGCCCAGGTCAGCCCGCCGGAGACGAGCACCAACAGCGGCAGATCGATCTTCACCACCCGGGTCGCCACGGCGATCGGCTTCAACACCGCCGCCAGGCCCAGGATCAGGCCGATGTTCGCCACGTTGGAGCCCAGCACGTTGCCGATCGCCACGGCGTCCTTGTCGTCCAGCGCCGCCTGCAGGCTCACGCCCAACTCCGGGGCGCTGGTCGCCAGCGAGACGACCGTCAGCCCGACGGCCAGCGGGCTCAACCCGGCCCGGCGGGCCAAGCCGGCCCCGCCGCGAACGAGCCATTCCGCCCCGAAGTACAACATCGCCACCCCCGCCGCGATACCGAACCACGCGAGGATCATGGGGAGCGCAGGGGCAGGAAGGCGGGGGAGCGGGCGGGCGGGGAACGAACGGGGAGTGTAGGGCCGGACCGTGGTATGGCGAGCGCAACAGCGTGCCCGACCCGAACCCGCCGGCCCGGTCGGGGCCCGATTGGCGGGAAGCCGTCTTTCGTCCCGGGCGATCCGGGCTACACTCGGCCGCCGCCCTGCTGAACGGGCGTCCCCGCGTTCGCGTTCTCGCACGCCCGCCGCATGTTTCGCTTTCTGCACGCCGCCGATTTGCACATCGACAGCCCGCTGGGGGGGCTGGCGGCGTACGAGGGGGCGCCGGTCGGGCAGATTCGCACCGCCACCCGCCGGGCCGTGGAGAACCTGGTGGCGCTGGCCCTCGGCGAGGACCGCACCCCGGGGCTGTCCGAGCAGCGGGAGCCGGTCGACTTCGTGCTGATTGCCGGGGACGTCTACGACGGCGCCTGGCGGGATTTTTCGACCGGGCTGTTCTTCGCGGACAAACTGAACCGGCTGCGGGAGGCGGGCATTCCGGTGGTTCTGCTGGCCGGAAACCACGACGCCGATAGCGTGATCACCCGGCAGCTCGCCCTGCCGGACAACGCCGTCACCCTCGCCACGGACTCCCCGCAGAGCCACCGCATCGATCTGCCGGACCACGGCGTGACCGTCCACGGGCAGGGCTTCGCCACCCGGGCGGTGAAGGCGGACCTCTCCGCGAACTACCCGGCTCCGGACGCCGGGCGGTTCAACGTCGGCCTGCTCCACACCAGCGCGACCGGCAGCGAACAGCACGAGCCCTACGCCCCCTGCAAGCCGAGCGAACTGGCCGCGAAGGGCTACGATTACTGGGCCCTCGGCCATATTCATACCCCCTGGGACCTTCACGATCCGGCCGATCCGCACGCCGCCCCGATCGTGTTCCCCGGCAACACGCAGGGCCGGCACGCCCGGGAGTTGGGGCCGCGGGGCTGCCGGCTGGTCACGGTGCAGGACGACGGCCGGGTGAGCAGCGAGTTCCGCCCGCTGGACGTGGTGCGGTGGGACAAGGTCGAGGTGAACGTCGCCGAACTGGTCGCCGGCGGGGAGGACTCCCCGGACGACTTCCTCCGGGCCGCCGCCGAGGGGCTGGAAGCGGCCGTCGGCAACGCCCGGGAGGACCGCGATCGGTTGCTCGCCGTGCGGGTGGAGTTCGTCGGGACCACCCCGGCCGACGCGACCCTGCGGGCCGACCCGCACGGGCTGGAGTACGACGTGAAAAACGTCGCCAACCGCTTCGGCGGCGTCTGGGTGGAGAAGGTGAAGATCTCCACCCGGGCCCCCGAGGCCGGCGCCCGCGACGGCGACGACGGCCCGCTGGGCGTGCTGGCGGAGGTGCTCGCCGAGGCCCGCGACGACCCCGAGGCCCTCGCGGCGCTGGCGGAGACGGCCCTGAAAGACCTGCGGAGTTCGCTGCGATCGAACCTCTCCGGCCGCGAGGGGCCGGACCTGACCGACCCGGAGCGCCTGAAAAGCCTGCTCGCCGACGCCGGCAAGCTGGCCCGCGACCGCCTCACCGCCGGCTGATCGGCGCTCAATGCCGCCCGGACGCGCGCCGCCTAGCGGCGACGGCGAACCGGGGGCGCCGCTCCGTTCTCACCCCTCCCTCATTCCTCCTCCCCCCTCCCCGGAACCCCCGTGCGGATCGAACGGCTCGACCTGATCGCTTTCGGCCCGTTCGCGGGGCTGTCGCTGGACTTCAGCGCCCCCGGCCTGCACGTCGTGTACGGGCCGAACGAGGCGGGCAAGAGCACCGCCCTGCGGGCCGTCCGCGACGCGCTGTTCGGCATCCCCGGGCAGTCGCCGGACAACCATCGGCACGAGTACCGGGCCCTGCGGATCGGCATGACGGTCGCCGCCCCCGGCGCCGGGGAGGAGGACGACCGCCTGTCCTTCCGCCGCCGCAAGGGCAACAAAAACACCCTGCTGGGCGACGGCGACGCCGAAACGCCCCTGCCGGACGACCGCCTCGCCCCGTATCTGAACGGCACGACCGAGGAGGCCTTCAACAAGCTCCACGGCCTGCGATTGAAGGAGTTGTCCGAGGGCAGCGAGGAACTGCTCGGCGGCGGCGGGGAGGTCGGGCAGTTGCTGTTCGCCTCCGCCGGCGGCCTCTCCGGCCTGCGGCACGTGCGGGAGGGGCTGAAAAAGGAGATGGACGAGCTGTTCCTCGCCCGCGGCCGCAACCCGACCATCAACGCCGACCTGCGGACGCTCAAGGAGATCCGCCAGGAAACGAACGCCGAAGGCCTCTCCCCGACGGAGTGGGCCGCCCGCACCGCGGCGATCGAGGACCTCCGCCGCGACCGGGACGAGTTGAAGAAGCAGGCCGAAGCGAAGCGGGCTGAGGCCGCCCGGGCCCGCCGGCTGCGGGCCGCCCGGGGCACGGCGGACCGGCTCGCCGCGGCCGTGGAACGTCAGGCGGAGTTGGAGGAACAAGTTTCCGCCGACGCCCCCCTGCGGGCCGCCGCCGACCGGCTGGAAGCCCTCCGCAAGCGGGCCGGCGCCGCCGCGGCCGCCGCGGAGGACCGGGAGGGGCTGGAACGCCGGGCCGCCGCCGCGACCGCCTCCGCGGAGCGGGCCCTGCGGGACCTTGCCCCGGCCGGCCTGTCGCCCGGGCAGCGGGAGGACTGGAGCCCGCCGGATCTGTCGGACCCGCAGCGGGCGCACCTCGCCGCCGCCGCGGACGCCCACGCCGACCTCGCCCGGGACCTGTCAGAGGCGACGTCCAAGCGTCGGGCCGCCGCGGAGCGGGTGGAGGAACTCACCGCGAAGCTGGCCGACCGCTTCGCCGTTCCCGAGGCCGCCGCGGACGCCCTCGCCGCCGCCCTCCGCCGGGCCGCGGCGCTGCCGGACCCGGCGACCGCCGCCAAGCTGGACCGCCAGATCGAGCGGCTGTCGGCGAAGATCGACGCCGGCCTCGCCCGCCTGCGGGGCTTCGACGGAACCGCGGAGGACTTGGCCGCGTTCCCCGTCCCGGCGGAGGCCACGCTGGACCGGTTCGCCGCCGATCGGCAGACCGCCGTCGCCCGGCTCGCCGAGGCCCGCGGGGCCGTGGAGCGGTGCGAGGAAGACGCCGACGAGGCCCGGGCCGGGCTGCGGGCGCTCGCCGCCGCCGGGGCGGTGCCGTCGGAGGAGGAACTCGCCGCCGCCCGCCGGGCCCGGGAGGAAGCCTGGGCCGCGGTCCGCTCCCGCCTGACCGCGGAGCCCCCCGCGAGCGAAGGCCCCGCGGCCGGTTCCCCCGGGGAGCTGATCGCCCGGCAGGAGGAGACGACGGCGACCGCGGACGAGGTGGCCGATTCACTGCGGGCGGAGGCCCAGCGGGTGGAGGAGGCCGCCGCCCTGCGGGCCGCCGTCGCCCGGCACGAGGCCCGCGTCGCCGCCGCCGAGGAACGGCGGGCCGCCGCCGCAGCGGAGTTGGACCGACTGGACGCGGCGTGGGCCGCGGAGTGGCCGGAGCTGTCGATCGATCCGAAGCCGCCCGCGGAGATGCGGGCCTGGCTGGCGACGGCGGCGGCGATCGCGGCCGACCATGCGACGCTGGCCGACCTCCGCGACCGCCGGGCCGACGACGAGGCCGAGGCGACCGCCGCCGCCGCCGAGCTGGCCGCCCGCCTGGCCGGGGTGGAGGCGGGGCTGGACGGGGCCGCCGACGCCGGCCCGTTGCGGGAAACGCTCGCCGGGCTGCCGCTGGACGAATTGCAGGACCGGGCCGCCCGGGCCCGCAAGCGGTGGGACGTGCGCGTCGGCCAGCAGAGCGTGTTGGAGGGGGACCTGAAGCGGATGGAGACCGTCTGCCGGGACGCCGCCGCCGCGGAGGCCGACGCCAAGGCCGGCCTCGCCGCCTGGGCCGCCGACTGGGCGACCGCCACCGCCCCGCTGGGCCTGTCGATCGGCGGGGAGCGGACCGGCGACCGCGGGGAGGGCGACTCGAACGGCCCGAACCCGGCGGCGGTGCGGGCCTTCCTGAACGGCTGGGGCACGGTGCAGGGGCACCGCAAGGACGCCGCCGAAGCGTCTCGCCGAGTCTCGGAGATCGACGCCGCCCAGACGAAGTTCGCCGCGGACGCCGCCGCCCTCGCCGGGGCCCTCGCCCCGGACCTGCCGGCGGATGCGGACCCGGCGGAGCAGATCGCGGTTCTTTCGGAACGGCTGGCCGCCGCGACGGAGCGGGCCCGGGAACTGCGGGACCTGCCGGGGGAGATCCGGGCGTTGCAGCGGGATTTGGACGTGCAGCGGGCCGGGGAGGAGGCCGACGCGTTCCTCGCCGCCGCCCGGGCCGGCGACCCGGACGAGTTGGACGCCCGGGCGGAGATGCTCGACTCCGACGCGAACGACCTGGAAGACCGCCGTGAACAGGCGATCCGGGCCGTGCGGGACGCCGAGGCGGAACTGGACGCCCTCGACACCCGCGGCGCCGCGGCCGAGGCGGAGCAGAAGGCCCAGGGCCTGCTGGCCAAGCTGGACGCCGACGCCGACCGCTACGCCCGCCTGGCCCTCGCCGACGCCCTGCTGGCCGCCGCCGCGGAGCGGCACCGCGCCCGCCATCAGGGCCCGGTGCTGGCGAAGGCCGGGGCGCTGTTCGCCCGGCTGACCGGCGGCTCCTTCGCCGGGTTGGACGTCACGCTGGAGCACGGCGACGAGCCCACGCTGGTCGGCGTGCGGCCGGCGACGGTCGTGGACGGGGTGGAGACCCCCGGCGAAACGCTGCTGCCCCCCGCGATGAGCGACGGCACCCGGGACGCCCTGTACCTCTCGCTACGCCTGGCCGGCTTGGCGGAGACGGCCTCCGGCCGGCCGACGCCGCCGTTGATCGTCGACGACGCCTTGGAACGGTTCGACGACGCCCGCACCGCCGCCGCCCTCGCCGCCCTGGCGGAACTGGCCGACCCGGCGAGCGGGGCGGGGGGCGCCGTGCAGGTGATTCTGTTCACCCACCACGCCCGCGTCGCGGAGCTGGCCGCCGGCCTGAACCACGACGGAACCGGCCGCGCCACGGTGCACCGCCTGCCGACCGATCACCTGCCCGGCGAGCGGTCCGAACCGGCGCCCGCCCCCGCCCTCGCGGCCCCGGAGCCGAAGCCCCGCCGCTCGCCGGTCGAGCGGCGGTCCGGAGAACCGACGAAGGCCAAACCCAAGCCCGCCGCGGACGACTCCCGGCAACGCGCCTTGCTGTAACCGCCCCCGGTTCGCCGTCGCC
>NZ_JBINJD010000202.1:0-7836 GCF_043951915.1 Alienimonas sp. DA493
GCTCGCCGCCGACTACGCCCTGTGGTCCGAACGCGGGTGCGACGCGGCGGCGTACGGCGGACTGCCGGACGTGCTGGCGGACCCGGGCGTCTGCGTGCCGTGGGGCGAGTGACCGGGGGCCAAACCGGACCGCCGCAGCGTCAAACGGACGGCCGGTTAAGCACGTCGCCGCGAAGATCGACGATCGCCAAGACGGCTCGATTGATCGCCCAGAGCAGCAACAGGCCGACGCCGACGACGGCGAAGACGCCCGGCTTGAAGGGGGCGTCGCTGCCGAGCATGAAGAACAGGCCGCCCAGCAACATGAGGGTCCCCGGGACGCCGAGGCAGATCGCGAGGACGAATGAGTCGGGAGCCGTCGGCTTTGCTGGGGCGGGGGCCGGCGTGGCGGCGGGTTCGCGTTTGCGGGCGGGAGCGGCGGCGGACATCACATCACGCTGACGTTCCGGCGCCCCCGCGGCAAGTCCTCACCTCGCGGGCGTTGGGACGATCTATAAAGATCGGGTGACCGTTGTCGCATCCACTCCGCTCCGGCAGGGTGTCGCCATGAACGCCCGCACCGCCCTGCCGCTCGTCCTCGCCGTCATCGCCGTCGGCTGCTCGCCGGCCCCGGAGCCCGAATCGACCCCCGCCCCGGCTCCCGCCGAGACGCGACCGGAGGATCCGCTCCCGGCGGACCCGATGCCGACGCCGACCGAGGCCAACCCGACGCCTGCCAACATGACGCCGGCGACCGACGCCCCGCCGGCCTTCGCCGCGGACGACGTGACAGTCGTCACCTGGAACAGCGGCCCGATCTTCTCCGTCGCCGATGCCGAGGCCCGCGCCGCCGACTTCGCCGCTCTCGCCGCGGACGTGGGGCCGGACGTGGTGTTGCTTCAAGAGATCACCTCCCGCGAGGTCGCTGAGTCCGTCGCCGCGTCGATGGGCCTGCCGACCGGGCCGGAGCACGTGGTCGTCAGCGACTTCAACCCCAACGACGACGCCGAGTACAGCAGCTTGGAGGTGGCGATCCTCTCCCGCTACCCGCTGACGAACGCCGTCGAGTTCGACCGCGGGACCGACGGCAACAGCCGACCGGGCTACCCGCCGGAGCGGAAGCTGGAGCGGGTCGACTTGGAGGGCATCGCGGACGTCGGCGTCGGACGGGGCTTTCTCGCCGCCAACGCGCCCGGCCTCGGCGCCGCGTTCGTCGTGACGCACCTGAAATCCTCCGGCGGCCGGTCGGGCGACGCGGACCGCGACAACGCCCGGAAGCGGGAGATCGTCGCCGCCGCGATGGCCGAATACGTCGTCGAGGAGATGAAGGCCGACCCGGACCTCACCGTTGTGGTGGGCGGGGACTTCAACGTCGGCGAGACCGACGCGGCGAAGAACGGCCGCGACCTCGCCGACGACCGGACCGACGGCTACGACGACACCCACGCCCTGATGGCCGGCGGGCTGGTGGACGGCCTGCGGCTGCGAAGCCTCACCCGCGAGACGGGGAACACCTACGATGACACCCCGGGCGACGGTCGGTTTCCGTACCCCGGCGTGGGCGCCATCGACGTGCTGTACGTGGGCGGGGCGGCGGAGGACCGATTCGAAACGGCGAGCCGCGGCGGCGACACGTTCGGGAGCGACCATTACCCGGTGCGGGCTACGATGCGGCCGTGAGCGACGAGCCACCCACTACGAAACGAGACGCCCGTCGCCGCCCGGCGGTGGTCCAGTTCCTCGAAGAACTCCGCCCGTCCGACGTGATCCCTCGACACCCGGGCCGGGACCGGCTGCTCACGACCGGAGAGGTGGCGGTTCTGCTAAACAAGTCGGCCGAGAACGTCCGGCTGATGGCTCAGGACGGCGTGCTGCCGAGCGTGCAGGACGGCCACCGCACGAAGGTCTGGTGGTCGGACGTGAAGGCGTACTGCGACCGCAACTACGTCGCCGGCTGAGCGGCGCCCCGTCCGCTCACTTCTCCCACAGCACGACCGACCCCCACAGGTCCCCGGCGTAGCCGATCTCCGCCCGGTCCGCCGTCAGCACAACCCGCTGCCGCACGTCGCCCCCGACGGTCGTAAAGGAATCGCCCGCCTCCGAGATCACGTCCGGCATCGTCGCCCGCGCGGCGTTGCCAGCCGTGAAGGCGAGGGACTGCCGCAAGGTCTCGCCGCCGTCCTCCGGCACGCCGCCTAGCAGCACGAGCCGGCCGCCGTTCTCCAGATCCTCCCAAGCCCCCTCGATGGCGGAGAGCGTGAGCGAGTCGAACTCCGCGCCGAGCGTCTCGGCCATCGTCACGGTCCCGTCGTCGCCCGGCGTGAACCGGACCTGGTAACTCCCGGCGGCGTCCGGCTGACCGCCGAACGCGAACCTCTGGGCCGGTTCGTCCCTCGTCAGGGGTTGCAGCGTGAACAGGATGTCGGCACTCGTCGCCCGCCGGTACGTCCGGGCCGCCGCGGAACTGGCGGCCGCGACCGGTTCGCAGACCGCCGCCGAGTCTTCGGGGAACTCCATCACCACGACGACCGCGGGCGCCGCGGCCGGGGCGTTGGGCGAGGCCTTCGCCGCGGGCGGAGCGGGGCTTGGTCCGCACCCGGCGAGGACGATCAGCGGGAGCAGGCGGGCGGCGTGACGCATCGCGAGAACGGTTCCGGTCGGCGGCGGGACCCTCCGAAGGTGGCGCCGCGGCGACCCGCCCGCCACAGTCGAACCGCCCCCGGACTTGAAGAACCCCGACCGTGATCGCCCAGGTCGTCCGCGAATCGCACAGTCGGGACTACTGGACCGCCGAGGCCGGCTCCCACGCCGCCGGGGGTTCCGGCCCCGGCGAGGCCCTGCGGCGTCTCTGCCGGGCGCTGAACATCCCCAATGCCGACGTGCTGCCGCTGCCTGGGGCGACGATCGACCGGCAGACGTTCCGGCTGGGGCCGACGACAAGGTGCCCGGACTGCGGTGGGAGCGGGCGGTACGTCGGGCTGCGGGCGGCGGAGGCGTGCGAGACTTGCGGCGGCTGCGGTCGCGTGGCGGCGTAGGTCTACTTGTTTCATTCGGACGTCACTCGCGAGTAGATCGCGTCGGGAAAAGCAGCCGTATTGCTGACCCCGTTTCGTCAGTTATCCCGATTGAGGGGAGCGGCTTTCCCTAGGCCGCCTCCCCTCCCTCTGTCCCCGAGGTCCCCGTGCGATCTGCGACCTTCACTCTGACGGCAGCCCTTCTGGCCGTGACCTGCTGTTCCGCCACCGCTCCGAACGCGGAGGCCCAATTATTCCGGTGTCTCCACGGCCGAACGAAATGTCCCCCTCCTCAACGGCAGTGCTACTCGCCGCCCCGGCAGGTCTGTCACGCGCAGCCCATTTCGACATGCCCTCAACAGGCCCCCTGTCAGACCCAACCGGCCTGCCACTCCCACCAACACTCGCAGGCTTGCTATCCCTGCGCTCGAGGGGGCCAGCCGGTGTCCGCCTACGGCTATCACTGTCATGGCGGGACCTGCCGCCGCGCGAACTGCGATATCGACTGCATCGCCGAAAAGGCTCCGACTTGTGTTGCTATTTGTCAAGCGGACCCGAGCGGAGCACTTTGTATTACGTGCATCGGAGCCGCAGCGGTGCAGTGCTGCGATCTGAAGTGCGATCCGGTGTACTGCCACTATCACTGAATCTAGTTGCTCCGTGACGTACGACCGGAGATCGGCCTTACGCGACAACACGAAACCGCCCCCGGCTCCGCAGCGTGCGGGGTCGGGGGCGGAGTGCGTCAGCGGATGAACCGTCGGTGTCGCATCGGAGCGAGAACACTTACCGCAATGACCAAGACGGCCCAGAACTGAACGCGGGGATCGCCCGAAACGATGCCGAGGTAGTCGGCGATGTCGTGGGGCTTGGGAGTGACAGGCATTGGCTTCCTTGCCGAAGAGGAACTGAACGCGGGACCGGCGACGTGCCGGCTCCATACCCGGACGTCGGAACACCGCACAGGATCGCAGCAGCCGGCCCCGAAAAGTCTGCGTCCCATCCTTTGGGCGCGACGGACCGGGAGGCCGCTGCCAGCGTTCCGGGGCTGGTGGCTGCGGCAAATCGCGCCTCGGCGGCATCATCTGGTTATGCTCCCGCGATGTCCGAGACCTACACCACCTACAGCGGTTGGTACGTTCGCCACCCTTGGTACCAGTCCGCTCCGCCGACGAAGCCGACCGACTTGGTCAACGCCTACGACATGCAGGTGACTCACCGGCCCCATCACTTCCACGAGACGGAGGCAGAGGCTTGGGCTGAGGTGCGAGAGCACGCCACCGCGATGGCCGAGCAGGCGGAGAAGGATCTGGCCTTCTACTCCATCGACGGCGTTCATATCTCGCCCAAGGGCGTCAAGACGTTCGTCCCGATCGAGAAGGTCGAGGAGTGGCGAGCCGAGGCCAAACAGAAGCTGGAGATTGCGGAGGCGACGCTAGCCCTCTGCGACGAACGGGAGCGGGCGGCATGACGGAGCCGGAGGCCCCCGCAAAGCGAACGCCGCGGAAGAAGCTGCCGACGCTGGTCGAGTGGATCGAGGAGTTGAACCTCGCGAAGGTCAAGCCCCGCGTGCCGGGGCGGGATCGGTTGCTGACAACCGGCGAGGCCGCGGCACTAATGAACGTCACTCCAAGCATGGTTCGCACGTTGACCGAGAACGGCGAACTGCCGTTCGTCGTGATCGGCGCCCGGAATAAGATTTGGTGGACGGACCTGCGGTTATTCCTCGATCAGCGTCGGTATCAAGGATGAGCGACGATCAGCCGGCCGCAAAAGCACCGCAGCAGAAGCAGTTGCTCGCGGAGTTGATCGAGGGTCTGAGGCCGGAGGACATCCTGCCCCGGATTCCCGGCCGGGATCGACTGCTCACCACCGCACAAGCGGCGGCGATGCTGAACCGGAAACAGCATCAGGTCCGGCAGGAGGTCTACAACTGGACCACCGAGTTCCCTCACCTTCGGGTCGGCCGCGCAATGCGCTTCTGGGAGTCGGACATCAGGGAGTTCGCCGAGCACGGCCAGCGTCTCCGATGGCCTCAAACGCCCGATGAATAAAAAACCTCGGGAGCCGCTAACGCCGGTGATCGTGCCGGACGGCGTGTACTTCGCCGCCGACGTCGAGGCGACCTTCAAGCTGAAGGCCGGGACGATGGCGCAGTGGAAGCGGGAGGGCCTGCGGTACGCCGAGGTCGGGGCGGGGCACATCGTACGCGGCTCCGACGTGATCCGGTTCCTGTTCCCCGACGAGCCGCCGAAGCCGAAACCGGCGCCGCCGGCGCAGGAGCCGAAGGAGGAGCCCAAGCCCGCCGCTTTCCCGCCCGCGTCGTTCCCGGCCGCGCCCCAGGGCGGTCCGCTGTCGCCGGCGGATAAAGAGTGGGGCTACGTCCTGTTCTGCGAGGGGGCGCTGAAGGTCCGGGCGGCAATGGAGTTCGCGAATTGCGGGAGATCTGCACTCTACTCCTGGGCCAAACTGCCCCCGCCCCATGGCATCCGCATGAGCAACAGCGCGAATGGTCAGAACGCCCGGGTCTGCCGGCGGAGTCTGCGGGAACACCTTTCCAGACGGATGGGCGGGTCGAAGCGCCGACCCGGGTGGTAAGGTGCGGGCATGGCGAAACGCACACTCAACGATGCCAAGAAGCCACGGAAGGGGCGGCCGCCGAAGCCAGTCGATCAATCGACGTACAGCGGGAGGTTTGCGGCCCGACTGCGGGAGCTGCGAGAGCGCCGCGAACTGTCTGTCGCGGATCTACGAGACCACCTTGAGGACGGCGGTGTGAAGGTCGTTGAGGAAACAATCCGTTCGTGGGAACGAAACGCATCCACGCCGCCGCTCGATGTGTTCCCTGTGCTGGCGAGAATCTTGTACATCAAAATCGGCGACATGATGCCGCCGCAGTGACGCCCGACGCTGAACGGTTGCACCGGGGCGAGTCTCGCTAGGATTCCGCTATGGTCCGTCGCCGCCCCGCAACCGATGAAGCGACGCCCCGGATGGGCCGACCGCCCAAAGAGCCCGACCTGACGACCTACGCCGGGCGCCTGGGAGCCCGGTTGCGGGGCCTCCGTGAGAAACGCGGCTGGACGGTCGAAGAGTTCCGCGAACGGCTGCACGAGGCTGGCCTGAGCGTCCGCGGGGGAACTGTCCGCTCGTGGGAGCGGGGCGATCGAACCCCGCCTGCTGAGACTTTCCCGCACCTCGCCGCGACGTTCGGCGTAGCCCCGGGCGATCTGCTGCCGCCGGAGTGATGCGCAGCGGGTCCGGTTGTGACGGTTGACGTTTGCCACGTTCCGTAGCAAACTCCCGCCCCCGGTCTGCAATTTCGCACCCGGCAAATAGAGCGACCCGCGTCCCCCCGTGGCTGGTAACCAAAGGGACGCGGGTCGTCACTGACCCCTTTCGGAGCTACGCGATGAGCGTAACCGCTACCGTTCTGCCCCGTCAAGCGACCCCGCGGTCGCTTCCCCCGATCCCCGCCCATACGCACGCCGTCATCCGTGCGGACGGCATCCTCTGTCGGACGTTCGTCAGTCAGCGGGCGGCCGTGAAGTACGTTGAGGGCTACAAGGAAGCCGGAGGCGACGGCCTGCACGTCGTCACCATCGACGGCCGCATGCCGCCCCCGGAGCCCGGCACCAAGCGGCACACGAAGGCGACCCGGGACATCCTCTCCGCCGCCGACTGCCGGTGCCGCTACTGCGGCCGGAACCCGACCGGCGAGCGGCTGGTCCTCAGCATGATGACGCCCGCGTCTCAGGGCGGCACGAACCGGCCGGGGAACCTGACCGTCTGCTGCGAGTCCTGCTCCCGGTCGAAGGGCGACCGGACGCCGGAGGAGTGGGCCGACGCGATCCTCGCCGCCAAGCCGGCGACCCGGGACGAGGCCGCCGCCGGCCTGAAATTGGAAACCGAGGGGCTGTGCAGCATGTGGACGGCGCCCTGGGTCGAGGCCGCCCTCGCCAAGCTGGGCATCCCGACGCGGCGGCGGGAGATCCTCTACCGCGTCCCGGCCGACGGGAAGGAGGTGTCGCGATGAGCCCCCCGACCGATCTCCGCACGCGGCTCCCCCGGTCCTTCGAAGAGACCGCCTCCCGCTGGCACGCCGAGGGCGTTCGGTGCGACAGCTATACGGCGTACTGGACGCCCGAGGAGCTGGCCCGGCTGTTCGGGCTCCCCCGCGTGCTGCTGGACGCCCTCGTCCCGGCTGCCGTCGTGAGCGAACGCGGCGAACGGCCGGAGACCTGCCCGCCCCCGGGAACGCCGCTGTACGACCGCGAGCGGGTCGGCGCCGCGTTGGCGGCGGCCGGCAAGGTCCGCCGGCTCCGACGCGACGCCGGGCGGGATAAGTCCAAGTCCGAATCGGAGACCGCCGCGGCGCCGGAGCGGCCCGCCGTCGTTCCCCGGGTCGTCGGGCTCCCGCCCGCCCCGGGGCCGGGGAGCGTGCGGGACCTGATGGACCGCAAGCTCGCGAGGTGGCGGTCGACGCGGGGCGCCGCGGGGAACTGGAGCGTCGCCGACGACGCCGGCCGCACCGTCCGCGACGGCCTCACCTACGAGGCCGCGAAGGCGTACGCCCAGGCGACGCTCGACGCGGGCGGCGGACGGCTGTCGGTCTGCTGCCCGCCCCGGCCGCTGTCGCTGAACGCGTAGAAGTCCGGCTTGCCTGACTTTCGCCCGCCCCGGGGGAACACGCCGGGGCGGGTGTTCGGCGAGGGTGTCACTGACACCCCGTCGGCCCTACTTAGGGACTTTTCACGACCATTCATCGCTAATCGAGAAACGCCGAACCCCTATTTTCGCAGCGTGAAAAGGTTTTTCGCGTTTGGCGTAGACCGCTGCGGGT
>NZ_JBINJD010000203.1:0-7777 GCF_043951915.1 Alienimonas sp. DA493
GGGGGCGTACACTGCCCCCGCCCCGCCTCGTTTCGTTTCGCTCCGCCCCCCGACATGCCCTCGCCGGACGTGCTGATCGTCGGCGGCGGGGTGATCGGACTGAGCTGCGGCGTCGAACTCGCCCGCCGGGGCCGGTCGGTTCTCCTATTGGAACGCGACGCGGTCGGAGCCCGAACGGGGGCCGCCAGTTGGGCGGGCGCCGGCATGCTGCCGCCGGCGTCGTTGGAGCATGCCGAGAGCCCCCGCGACCGCCTGCGGGCGTTCGCCCACACTCGCTGGGACGACTGGGCGGCGGCGCTGCGGGAGGCGTCCGGTGTGGACGTCGGCTACGAGCGGCTCGGTTCGCTGCACGTGTCGCACCCCGAACTCGGCGGCGACTTCGCCGCGGAGGAGGCGGAGCAGGCCGCCGCCGCGTTCCGCCGCGGCGGGGTGTGCGCCGAATGGCTCCCGCCCGAGGCCCTCCGGACCGAGGTCCCGTTTCTCTCCCGGGAGGTCGCCGCCGTCGTGCGACTGCCGGACGCCGGGCAGGTTCGCAACCCCCGACTCCTGCGAGCGTTACGGGCCGCGGGGGGAATTCGCCTAGAAATCCGTGAGGGAACGCCCGTTCGGGCCGTCCGCCGCCTCGGGGGGCGGGCCGTCGGCGTGATGACGGAGGCCGGGGAGCGCCTCGACGCCGGCGCCGTCCTGCTGTGCGGCGGGGCGTGGACCGGCGGACTGCTGGCGCCCCTGGGGTTCGACGCTGCCGTCCGTCCGGTGCGGGGCCAGATCGCGCTGCTCCGCACGCCGAAGCGGCCGTTCGCCCCGGTGATCGAGTGCGGCGCCCGCTATCTGGTGCCGCGGGCCGACGGGCGGACGATCGTGGGGGCCACGCAGGAGGAGGTCGGTTTTCGGCCGGACACCACCGCGGCCGGCCTCGCCGGGCTGCTCGACTTCGCCGCGGCCCTCGTGCCGGCGCTGGGGGGGGCGGCCGTGGAACGCTGCTGGGCGGGCCTCCGCCCCGGCACGCCCGACGGCAACCCGCTGCTCGGCCACGTGCCGGGCCGCGACGCGGGGGAGATCGACGGTCTCTTCCTCGCCGCCGGCCACTTCCGCGACGGCCTCCAGCAGAGCCCCGGCGCCGCCGCGATCGTCGCCGACCTGATCGAAGATCGCCCGCCGCCGGTTTCGCTGGAAGGACTCGCCCCCGGCCGGTTCGACGCGAAAGGGGAACGCTGATGCGGGCGGTGGTGCAACGGGTGTCGGAGGCGTCCGTGACGGTCGACGGCGAGGTCGTCGGGGCGGTCGGGCGGGGTTTGCTCGTGCTGCTCGGCGTCGAGGAGGGCGACGGCGACGCGGACCTGGTCTGGTTGGCCGAAAAGGTCGCGGGCCTGCGAATCTTCAAGGACGCCGAGGGCAAGATGAACCGCTCCGTCACCGACGTCGCGGGGGACGCGGAGGGCGACGATCCGCCCGCCGGGGCGCTCGTGGTGAGCCAGTTCACGCTGCTGGGCGACTGCCGGAAGGGTCGCCGGCCCAGCTTCGTCGCCGCCGCGGCGCCGGGCGAGGCGGATCGCCTCTATCAACAATTCTGCGAACGGCTGCGGACCGCGGGGCTGTTCGTCAGCACCGGCGTGTTCCGGGCGGACATGGCGGTCTCGCTGACGAACGACGGCCCGGTCACCCTGCTGCTGGACAGCCGCAAGCGGTTCTGAGGCGGGCGGCCGGGCTCCCCGTCCGCGGAGGCGGGAAACCTTCGCGGCCCAACCGCCCTTCCCGTCGATCCGGTCGATCCGATACCGTGGTCCGATTCGCTCCGGAGGACCGGGGCTGCGCACGCCGTTCCGTCAGGACGACTCGATTCATGTGGTACGACTTCGCCGTCGCCGCCATCCTCCTGTTCTGCATGGTCCGGGGGGCGAAGAAGGGCTTCCTCTGGCAACTCGCCGGGATCGCCGCGGTGGTGCTCTGCTTCGTCTTCGCGGAGACCGCTTCGCTGGCGATCGCGCCGTACCTGAAGATCGACCCGCCGCTGAACCGGTGGGTCTCGATGCTGTTGCTCTACGTGGCCTGCTCGTTCGTCTGCTTCGCCGTCGCCCGGGCGATGCAGAACGGGTTGGAGAAGGCGAAGTTCGAGGACTACGACCGCCACCTCGGCGGCCTGGTCGGCCTGCTCAAGGGAGCCGGGATCGCCGTCGTCCTGACCTTCTTCGCCGTCACGCTGTCGGAGACCCTGCGGCCCGCCGTGCTGGGCTCCCACAGCGGGCACGCCGCGGCCGTGGTGATGGACAAGCTCTCGCCCGTGTTTCCGGAGGAGCTGGGCAAGGTCCTCGAGCCTCACCTGAAAGAGTTTCAGGGCTTTGAGGAGGAATACCACAGCGGTCAGCTCGCCGGGGGCAGCGAGGACCCCGGGGACCTGTTCGACGACAACTTCGGCGGCTTCGACGACTTCGACGCCCCCGGCGGAGGCGACGCCTGGGACGAACCCGACGGCTTCGGCGAACCCGGCCCGCTGGCCGGGGGCGGTTCGCCCCCGACGGGCGACGGCTTCGGCGACGACCCGCGGTTCAACGGGCGGCCGGTCAGCGGCGAGGGAGCGTTCGGCGACTCCGCCCGCGGCGACTTCGGCGCCGCTCCGGGGGCAGGGGGCGATTGGCAGAACGACGGTCGACTGAACACGGATCGCCTGCGGAACGAAGCCGGCAACGTCGCCCGCGACCTGTGGAACGACGTGCCGGAGGAGACGCGGCGGAATCTCACGGACTCGCTGACCGAATCGGCGACCAACGCCGCCCGCCGTCGGGTCGAGGACGAGTGGGGCGTGCGGCTGGACGACTTCCTCGGCGACCCGAGCCAGCCCGCGGCCGAGCCCGCCGCGAACCGGCCGACGCGGCAGGAGCTGATCGCGGAGATCGCCGCGATCTACAACCGGGACGAGAACGTCCAGAGCATGATCCGCCAGCAGTCCGCCCGGGCGCTCGGCCCGGTGCCGGAGGAGGCCGCGCTGGACGTGCTCCAGGACTGGCTCGCCGACCTCCGGGGCCCGGCCGCCGGCCCGGACCCGGATCCGGGCACCACCAAGGCGACCACGCTGAGGGAGCGGATCACCCGCCGCCTGACCGCCCGGACGGCCCGCCCGGGGGAGACGGCGCCGCGACGGTGAGGGTCGGATTCGACCGTCGCCGGCAACGTCGCGGTTTCGCCGCCGGATCGAGGAAGTCCTATCTTCACAGGGCCAGAATCAGGCCCAGCTTGACATAACGGGCATTATCGGACGTTGTTCGTACCCCGAAGAACGGGGCGGCGACTCACTCCGCCGCGACCGCCTCGGCGGTCGCCGGGTCGGCCTGCCCCGCGGCGGCGAGTTCCTCGAACTGACCGATTCGACGGAAGCGTTCGTAGCGGCGGTTCAGCAGTTTGTCGGCCGGCAGATCGGCGAGGTCGCGGACGGCCCGGCCCAGGGCCTCCTTCAGTGCCCCGGCCGCGGCCCGGTGATCGCGGTGGGCGCCGCCGGGCGGCTCCTCGACGATCTCCTCGATGATGCCGAATTCCAGCAGGTGCTCGCTGGTGAACTTCAGGGCATTGGCGGCCCGGTCGACGTTCGCCGGCGTGGCGCCGCCCTCGGCCCGATACAGGATGCCGGCGCAGCCCTCAGGGCTGATTACGGAGTAGTAGGCGAACTGCATCACCGCGACGTGGTCGCCGATGCCGATGCCCAACGCCCCGCCGCTGCCGCCCTCGCCGATCACGCAGCAGACGATCGGCGTCTTGAGCCGGGCCATCTCGCGGAGGTTCAGCGCGATCGCGTAGCTCTGGCCGCGCTCTTCAGCGCCGACGCCCGGGTAGGCGCCGGGGGTGTCGATCAGGCAGACGATCGGCAGGCCGAACTTCTCGGCGAGCCGCATCTTTTCCAGCGCCTTGCGGTAGCCCTCCGGGTGGGCGCAGCCGTAGTAGCACTCGGTACGCTCCTTGAGCGTCCGCCCCTTCTGCTGGCCGACGAGCAACACCCGCTGGCCGTCCAGCTTGGCGAAGCCGGTAAGGATCGCGCGGTCGTCGCCGAAGGCCCGGTCGCCGTGCAGCTCGACGAACTCGTCGAAGACCAGTTCGATGTAGTCGCGGGTCTGGGGCCGCTCTGCGTGGCGGGCGACCTTGACGGTCTGGGCGGCGTCGAGGCCGCCGAAGACCTCGCGGGTCTTCTCCCGAATCTCCCGCCGCAACGCCCGGATGGCGTCGCGCAGGTGATTCGAGGGATCAGGGTCCGCCTCCAGGGCGGCGAGTTTTTCTTCGAGCTGGCGGATCGGCCGCTCGAACGGCAACAGGGGGGCGGGGGGCATCACGCGACCGGACGGAACGGGAACCCGCCAACGGCGGGGGCGCCGAGTCTACGGACGCGTTCCCGGATCGCCCAGTCCACCGCCCCGCCCCGAGTCGTCGCCGCCGGAACTCCGCCGGGACGACGCCGAGCCGACGTTGGCGTCGGCTCAGAGAATTTCCGGCAGTTCGGTCATCAGCGGGAGGTCGTCGTCCTCGGACGACTTCTTCTGACTGGCGTGCTGCTTTTGGCTGGGGTGCTGCTGGTCGGTCGGCCGCGTCAGCCCGGGGACTTGGACCTGCGGCCCGGCCGGAACGATCCGGCCCCCCTGCGACCCGGACGGAGCGCCCGCGGGCGGAGCCGGTCGTTGCGGGGCCTGTCCCGGCGGCGCCTGCGCGGGAGCCGGCCGACCTTGCGGCGGTTGCCCCGCCGCCGGTTGGCCCTGCGGGGGCTGCGTCTGCGGCGGTTGGCCCTGCGGCGGTTGGGGCGGCGGATAGACTCCTCCGGGCGGAAACTGTCCCGGCGGCGGGCCCTGGGCGTACGGGGGCGGCGCGTACTGCGGCTGCGGGTAGTAACCCGGCGGCGGATAACCGGGCGGGTAGCCCTGCGGCATGGCGGGGGGCGGCGACTGCGGCGGACTCGGCTGCCGCTGCGCCTCGCGGGCGGCGGCCTTCTTCGCCTCGCCGCCGATGTCCGCCCGGCGGCGGGCCTTTTTCGGCTGCGGCTTGGTCGGCGCCTTGATCCCCTTCTGCGTCCGGACCGCGTCGGCCCGGCTGTCCAGCAGGGTCGCCCCTTCCAACTCCGCCTCCTCCCGGCGGCGCTTCATTTCCGCGAGCAGTTCCTTCGGATCGCGTTTGAACAGCGTCGTGCCGCGGAACTCCGCGAAGACCTCGGTCGGCGTCTGGTGCCGATCCGCGGGCTTCTTCGCGAGCATCTTTTCGAGCAGGCGGTCGGCCTCCGGGGTGAGGTTGTCGTTGATCGAACTGGCCGGCGGCACCGACTCTTTGAGGTGCTGGCGGAGCATGTGGTTCGGGTCGTTCCCGGCGAACGGCGGGCGCCCGGTCAGCAGTTCGAACAGCGTGATCCCCAGGCTGTAGACGTCCGTCGCCGGGGTTTTCGGCTTCTTGAGGATCGTCTCCGGGGCGATGTAGGTCCGGGTGCCCCGGATCGTCGCTTTGCCGCCGAATAATGCCGCGAGTCCGCCCGCCGGCTTCTCGCTCAACGAGAAGTCGATCACCCGCACCTCGCCGGAGGGGGCGACCAACAGGTTGTCCGGCTTGAGGTCCAGGTGGAGCCAGCCCTTCTCGTGCATGTGGGCGAGCCCCTGGCAGATCCCTTCCACGATCCGCTGCACGTTCGCCTGGATCTCCGTGGGGTTGTTTTTCAGCGCCGATTTGAGGTTCGGATGCTTGAACAACTCCATCACCAGGTAGACGTTCGCCTTCGTTTTGACGAACCCGTCGGTGTGGATCACGTTGGGGTGGTTCATCGAAGAACCGACCTTCTGCTCGTGCTTGAGCGTCGCGATCTGGTCCCTGTCCTTGATCAGCGACTGCTGGAGCAGTTTGAGGGCGTGCGTCTGCCCGGAGGCGCGCTCCAGGGCCTCCCAGACGACGGTGGCCCCGCCGGAGGCGACTTTCTCCACAAGGTCGAAGCCGTCCACGGCGCTCCGGCCGCTGCCCTCCATGGAGGACGCGGCTTCGGCATGTTCGTCGGGGGGCGCGTCGGAGTCGGCCATCGCCTCACCGCCTTCGTCATTGACTCGGATCGACCCGCCCGGCGCAGCGCCGAACGGGGGAACGGACCCTCACTATAGCCCCGCCCGGAGGCCGGCGGCGCGATTCGTCGGGAGCGAAGTCGGGGTTCGGACGGGTTTCGCATCCGCGGCGGCGCCCTCAGAAACCGTCTGCCCCCCCGCCCTTGCGGGGGTCGGCGGCGGCGGAGAGCGTGCCGTCGGCGTTGCGGACCGCCATCTGCGACACGCCCAGCGCCGCCCGCTCCCGGACCTCATGGCCCAACGGTTTCAGTTCCCGCCGGACCTGTTCGTAGAGTTCCGGTTCGACCTCCAGCCAGTTCGGCGCCCACTGGTGGTGCATCCGCGGGGCTGCGATCGCGGCGGCGGGGCTCATCCCGCCGCGCACCCGGTTCAGCACGGTTTGCAGCGTCGCGGTGATGATCCGCGGCCCCCCGCTGGCGCCCGCCGCGAGCACGGCCCGCCCGTTCTGCACGCCGAGGGTCGGCGACATGCTGGAGAGCGGCACCCGCCCCGGCCCGACGGCGTTCGCCTCGCTCTGGATCAGGCCGAAGGCGTTCGGCTCGCCGGGGATCGCGGCGAAGTCGTCCATCTCGTTGTTCAACACCACCCCGTCGGCCGTGACCACGAGGCTGCCGAAGATCAGGTTGATCGTCTCCGTGCAGGCGACGGCGTTGCCGGTCGCGTCGATGACGGACAGGTGGCTCGTCCCCGCGTCCGGCGTCGGGGCGATGCGGCCGTAGTGCGAGGGCGGAAAGGTGCGGGTCGGGTCGATCTTCGCCGCTAAGGCCGCGGCGTACTCCGGCGACGTCAGCCGGGCGATCGGCAGCGGTTCGCCCTGCCGGGCGGCGTGGTAGGGGTCGCCCAGGAACGCCGCCCGGTCCGCAAAGCTGTGCTTCAGCGCCTCGACCAGCCGGTGCCGGCCCGCGGTGGAATCAAGTTCGACCCGCCCGGCGAGTCGCTCCCGGGCCGTCAGCAGATTGAGCGTTTCCAGCATCGCGGTCCCGCCGGAGGAGGGCGGCGGCATCACGTGCAGGGTCACGCCGTCGAAGGTCCCCGTCAGCGGTTCGACCCGACGCGGCTCGTAGGCCGCGAGGTCCTCCTCCGTCATCAGCCCGCCCGCCCCCCGCACCGCGACGACCAGCGTCTCCGCCGCCGGCCCCTCGTAGAACGCCGCCGGCCCCTCCGCGGCGATCCGCTCCAGCAGCCCGAGCTGCGGCGAGGGAACCGGCTCCCCTGCCCCGGGGAGTTCGCCCTCGAATAGGTAGTCCTTCCAGAAGGCGGCGAACCGGATCTGGAGGGCCGGCGTCTCCTCGAATTCCGCGATGAAGCGGGCCCGCTGGGTGCGGTCATGTTCGTCCAACGGCACGCCCTCCCGGGCGAGGCGGACGGCCGGGGCGCAGACGGCGGCCCACTCTAACTCGCCCCATTCGGTTTGCGCGAGATGCAGCCCGGCGACCGTGCCCGGGACGGCCACGGCCTTCCCGCCGCGGCGGCTGCCCTGCGGGTCGCCGGCGAACATGTCGCGGGTCGCCGCGGCGGGGGCGACCTCCCGGTAGTCCAACGCCCGGCAGACGCCCGCCCCGTCCGGGCCGTCGTCGGCGTCGTAGAAGAGGAGAAACCCGCCCCCGCCGAGCCCGCAGGAGTACGGCCGCACCACCGAGAGCGCCAAGCTGGTCGCCGCCGCGGCGTCCACCGCGTTGCCGCCGGCCCGGAGGACCTCCGCCCCCGCCGCC
>NZ_JBINJD010000204.1:0-7578 GCF_043951915.1 Alienimonas sp. DA493
CCGCGGCCGCCGGTCGCGTGCGGGGCGTGGAACCGCAGGGTGACGGCCCGGCCCTCCTCGTCGACGGAGGTCGTGCGGGCGGTCTCCTCGCCGCGGTCCCGGCTGATCGCCCGGGTGGGGAACGGCAGCACCCGGGGGGCGGCGACCGGGTCGGCGGTCGCCACGGCGCCGTCCGCCTCGGCGGCGGGGGTCCCCGGCTCCTCGGGGGTCGCGGCGTCGTCGCCGCGGTACAGGCGCAGTACGGCAGTCTTCATCGGGTCGTCCTCATCCCTGAGTTGTGGGCGTCCCCGGCCGCGCCCCGGAGGGGCGAAAATCTTCGGTCGAAGTCGTCTTCCCAAAGTGCGGGGGGAAAGACGAGGGTCCGACCGACGATCGGTGACGGGAGCCCCGGCGAATCCTTGCCGGGGCGGCGACGCGGGTTTTATTTCGGCCGCGCGCGACCTGCAAGATCGCACACGATGGATCAAGGGCGGAATTTCCCAAAAATCGCCCCCGCCGGTGGGGGTCTGGGAGGGCTCGGGGGTCCGCGGAGGCAGCGTCGTGACCCCAGCCTCGCCAAACCGCCCCGTTTCGCGGTCGCCGAGAGGCGGCGCGCCGGCTCGGCCGCCCCGGCCGCCTAACGGCGACGGCAGGCCGCGGCGGCGCTTACACTGCGGCCATGTCCGTGTCCGCCCGTTCCGACCCGCCGCCGCCGCCCGCCGCGGGGGAGGTCGGCGCCGTCGTGCTGGCGGGGGTCAGCGGGTGCGGGAAAAGCACGATCGGCAAGAGGGTCGCCCGCCGACTGGGCTGGGTCTTCGTGGACGGCGACGACCTGCACCCGTGGATCAACGTTTACTCCATGCACCACGGCCGGCCGCTGACCGACGCCGACCGCGACCCCTGGCTGGAACGCTGCGCCGACCTGCTGGAGAACCACGTCGCCAACGGCGTGCCGGCGATTCTGGCGTGCAGCGCTCTGAAGAGCCGCTACCGCCGCCGCCTGCGGCGGGACGCGGAGACCCTCATCATCCATCTGGCCTGCAGCCGCGAGGAACTGATCCGTCGGCTGGGCGGCCGGGCCGGGCACTTCTTCGACCCGAGCCTGCTGGACAGCCAGTTCGCCGCCCTCGAGCCGCCCACGCCCGGCGACGGCACGCTGCTGGTGGACGGCGACGCCGACGAAGAAGAGGTCACGGACGACATCGTCCGCCTGATCACCCGCCCCGCCGACCGGGCCGCCCGGCTGGAGGCGCAGGGGACGGGGAGGGCTTCCACCTTGCCCGGACGGGGCGAACGGTGGTAGGTCGCGCCCGCAGCTTCGCCGTTCGCCCTGCCCGCCCCGCCGTCCGATGCCCCCGCTCGCTTCCCCGACGGTCGCCGCCCCGCCGGTCGCTCCCCCGACGCCCGGCGCCTCGGGACAGAACCGGACCGCCCCGGTGACGGCCCCCGCGAACCCGCAGGCGGTCGGCGGGCTGACGACGAACGAACCGACGGTCCGGGCGATCCTGCGGGAGGCCGCCCCGGCTGCGGTGAAGCGTCCGCCGGCGAAAACCGCTTGGGCCTGCGGCGCCCTCGCCGCAGCCCTGCTGTGGGCCTGCTTCTACCCGCTGGCCTGGGGCCCGCTGGCTTGGGCGGCGCTGGCGCCGCTCTGCTTGCTGGTCCGCAGCCCCGTCCGCACCCGCTGGGAGGTGCGGGCGCTGTGGGCCTGCGGGTTCGTCGGCACGGCCTGTCAGATCCAGTGGATGCGGCTGGGCGACGTCGCCATGTACCCGGCCTGGCTGGCGCTGAGCCTGTACCTCGGCCTGTATTTCCCGGCGTTCGTGCTGGCGACCCGCGGGTTGGTGCACCGGGCGAAGGTCCCCTTCGCCGTCGCCGTGCCGGCGGTCTGGTGCGGACTCGAACTGATCCGCGGCAGGCTGATGACCGGGTTCGGCTGGAACTTGCTGGCCCATTCGCAGTGGGACTGGACCACGCTGATCCAGGTCGCGGACGTCGGCGGAGCGTACCTCGTCGGGGCGGTGGTGGCGCTGGGCAATGCGGCCCTCGCCCTGCTGGTCCCGAGGTCGGTTCTGAACCGCCTCGGCCTGATCCCGAACGACGAACCGAACCCCGCCCGCTTCGCCCCGCTGTGGCCGGCGATCGGAGCCGTCTGCGTGCTGGCCGGCGTGCTGATCTACGGTACCGTCCGGCGGGCGGGCGACGCCTTCCCCGCCGGGCCGCGGGTGGCTCTCGTGCAGACCGACCACCCCAGCAGTCTGCGGAGCGACGCCGGCCAGGCGGACGCCCGGTTCACCGCCATCCGGCACCTCTCCGCCGCGGCGACGCCCTACCGACCGGACCTCGTGGTCTGGCCGGAGAGCGCCTTTCCGTATCCGTTGTTCGCCGTGAAGGAGGGGGTCTCCGAGGAGGCGTTCGTCGCCGCCGCCACGCCGGTCGCCCCGCCGGAGTACTTCCGCAGCAACGTCGGCGGCGTGGCGCTGGCCTCGCTGGCGGAGACCGCCGGCGCCTACCTGCTGACCGGAACCACCGCCGGCGAAATTGCCGACCCGGACGGCGACGGCCCGCGGCCGGCGGTCTTCACCCGCTACGGCTCCGCCGCGATGGCCGCCCCGACCGGCGGCGTCGGCGGCGACGGCCTCGCCCGCGGCGCCCTGATGGGCCGCTACGACAAACGGCACCGCGTCGTCTTCGGCGAATACGTCCCCCAGATCCCCGGCCTCGCCAGCCTCACCCCCTTCACCGAGCAGCCCGGCCAGCAGATCGGCATCGGCCCCGGCGTCGACGCGGTCGCCTTCCGCATCGAAGCCCTCGGGACTGAACCGCAGGACGGGGAGACCCCGCCGTCGTACACCGTCGCCCCGCTGATCTGTTACGAAGACACCGTGCCGCACCTCGTCCGCGACACCGTGAACGCCCTGCCGGTCAACGGCGCCGGCGAGGACGGCGGGCCGGACCTGCTGGCCGTGCTGAGCAACGACGGCTGGTTCGACGACAGCGCTGAGCAGGAACAGCACCTCGCCGTCAGCCTGTTCCGGGCCGTCGAGACCCGCACCCCGCTGGTGCGGGCGTCCAACACCGGCGTGAGCGCCGTGATCGACGGCGACGGCGTCCCCCGCCAGCCGGCCGTGTTCCTCAACGAAGAGGGCCGGCCGGTCGACCTCTCCGCCGTGCCGAACGCTGCCCTGCCGGACGATACGGCCTGCGTGCTGATCGCCGACGTGCCGCTGGACCCGCGTCGCAGCCTGTACCTGTGGTGGGGCGACTGGCTGGCGTTCCTCTGCGCCGCCGCGGCGTGCGTGGGCCTCCTGCTGAACCTCCGCCGGGCGCCGACCGCCGCCGTCGCGGCCTGATCGGCAGCCCGAGGCGGGCGCACGAAAACAGCCCGGACGCGGGACGCGTCCGGACTGAAGCACGGGGTCGGAACTGCGGGGGCGAACCTCAGCGGTTCGCGTTCGGCTGGTTCGTCACGTTGTTCAGCAGCGCGATCGCCTCGGTGAGGTGCTGCTGGGTGTCGACGCGGCCGGCCTTGAAGACGTCGGCGGCAGGGCCGTCGGCCTGTTCGGCGGCCATGGCCAAGGTGTCGATCATCGACAGGTGGGCGCCGATCTGCTGGGCGGCGTAGGCCTTATCGAATTCCTCCGGGCTGAGCCGGTCGAAGTTCTGCTTCAGCGTTTGGCCGCAGCGTTCCGTGAGCTGCCCGCGGAAGGCGAGCAGGTCCGCGGCGGAGCCGCCTGCGGCGCCCTGCACTGGACGCATCGCGGTGCGTTCCTGCAGCCCGGTCGGGTTCGGCGCCGGGTCCTGCAGGGCGGCGTCGGCTTCGTCGGTTACCTCGTCCACGATCTGATCGACGGCGGCCTCTTCGCTGATCAGCGCGTCGTCCTGCAACACCTCGTCGGCGACCTGTTCCTCAATCGCGTCGGCGGCGGCCGGGTCGGCGGCCGGGTCGGCGGCCGGGTCGGCCGTTCCGCCGCGGTAGGCGCTGGTGCGGCGGCCGGGGGCGTCGCCGGCCGGGGCCGACGAGCCGGCGAGTCGGTCGAGCTTCTGGCCGAACTGCGTGTGGGCCTGGATCATTTTCTCAGCGAAGTCTTTGACGGCCGAGTTCTGGGACTTCTGCTTGGCGTATTCGGCGAGGGCCAGTTCCGCCTGGTTGTCCTGCTGGACCCAACGCACCAGGGCGTCGCTCGACACCGCGGCGGCGTTGCCGCGGACGTTCATCGAGGCGTTCATCCGCGGCTGGGCGTCGCGGTCCTGCACGCGACGGTTCTGCCCGTCGCGGAGCATCGGCCGTTCGCCGCCCGGGAGGTCCTGGCGGTTCCCGGCCCGGTTCGGCAGGGCGTCTTCTTGAACGCCGTCGACCCGGTCCTGAATTCGATCCTGCCGGCCCTGCACGCGGTCCTGAACGCGGTCCTGCGTGCGGTTGATCCGTTCCTGAACGTTGTCGAGGCGGTTCTGGGTGGCGTCCGCCCCGGCGCGGATCTGATCTTGAACCCGGGAGACGTCGTCTTGGGCCGGGGGTGTCTGACTCTGGCTTTGAGCGAAAGCGGGAGCCGCCAGCGCGACGGCCGCGGCGAGAGAGAGCGCGCGAGTGAGCATCGGAGCGTTCGAGTGGTCGTGGGAGAGAGGAGCGCCCGCCAGGGGGCGCCGGAGGGTCGAACCCCCGGAGCCGCTCCTGCGGACAGCTTGTCACCCTACTGGGGTAGGAGCGGACGCCGGACTCCAACCGCCGCGCAACCGGGTCGCGGGCCCCCCGAGGACGGCATCGGGGCGGTTCCGCGGGACGCCGCCCCACCCTTCCGCCGGTCAAACGCCCCCGGGCCGCTAGGCTTCCCCCATGGCCACGCAATTGATCGAACCGGAGCGCGTCCGCACGCTGACCGACGCCGCTCCCCGTCCCGGGGATTACGTGTTGTATTGGATGCAGGCCTCCCAGCGGGCGGAGCACAACCCGGCCCTGGAGTACGCCGCCCGGCGGGCGAACGAGTTCAATCTTCCCCTGCTGGTCGGTTTCGGGCTGACGGACGACTACCCCGGCGCCAACCTGCGGCACTACCGGTTCATGCTGGAGGGTTTGGCGGAGGTGGAGTCTTCTCTGGCCCGCCGCGGGATCGGCTTCGTGCTTCGCCACGACGACCCGGACCGCGCGGCGATCGCCCTGGCGGAGGACGCCGCCGCCGTGGTGGTGGATCGCGGTTATCTGCGGCTCCAAAAGCAATGGCGGCAGTCCGTCGCCGAGGCGTTGAGGGGCGAATGCGAGTTCACGCAGGTGGAGGGGGACGTCGTCGTCCCGGTGGAGCTGGCCAGCGACAAACGGGAATACGCCGCCCGCACGATTCGCCCCAAGATCCTCAAATACCGAGAGCGGTTTCTGGTCGAATTAACGACGACGCCGCTGGACCGGGACGCAGGGAACCTGTCGATCCCCGACGGGCTGGACCTGGCCGACGTGCCGGCGCTGTGCGATGCGCTCACGCTGGACCGGGAGGTCGGGCCGGTCTCGCAGTTCTTTCCCGGCGGCACGACCGCCGCCAAAACCCGCCTGCGGGCCCTGTTGGACGGAGGATTCAAAAAATATTCCGCCCACCGCAACCAGCCGCAGACCGACGACCTATCCTATCTCTCGATGGCCCTGCACTTCGGGCAGATCTCCCCCGTCGAGGCGGTCCTGATGACGCGAGAACGCTACCCCGAGGGGGAGAATACGGACGATTTTTTAGAAGAAGTGATCGTCCGCCGGGAGCTGACGCACAATTACGTGCACTACACGCCCCGCAACTACGACTCCTACGACGCCCTGCCCGACTGGGCGAAAACCACCCTCGCCGAGCACGCCGACGACGAGCGGGAGCACGTTTATACCCGCGAGCAACTCGAAGCGGCCGAGACGCACGACGAGTATTGGAACGCCGCGATGCGGGAGATGCGGCACACCGGCTACATGCACAATTACATGCGCATGTACTGGGGCAAGAAGATCCTCGAGTGGACGGAGTCGCCGGAGTACGGCAACCGCATCACCCGGGAGATCAACGACAAATACTTTCTCGACGGCCGCGACGCGAACAGCTACGCCAACGTCAACTGGGTCTACGGCCTGCACGACCGCCCGTGGACGGAGCGGCCGGTGTTCGGCAAAACGCGGTATATGAACGCCAACGGCCTGCGGCGCAAATGCGACATCGACGGCTACGTCGAAAAGGTGAACGCCCTCGTGGAGCGGGCGGAAGGCACCGCTTAGCCGCAGTTTCAACACGAACCCGAAGCGTCAGCGAGGGCCGCGAGTCGGGGCTCTGTCTGCCGTGCCGAAGCCCTCGCTCACGCTTCGGGTTGATGTGCTCGCTCAGTTCTGAAACCGCTTCTTGCCCGCGACCGGAGGGAGCGCTCCCTGCGGTCGCGGCTAACTCGAAAGCCCGTGAAACTCTTTGTACCACGCGACGAAGCGGGCGATGCCGTCCTCGATCGTCGTGTGCGGTCGCAGTCCGACGAGCTTCTCCAGCGGGGCGGTGTCGGCGGTGGTGGCGGGCACGTCGCCCGGCTGCATGGGCAGGAACCGCTTCTCCGCGGTGCGGCCGCAGGCGGACTCGACGGCGGCGATCAACCGCATGAGTTCCACCGACTCGCCCCCGCCCACATTGAGAATGCGGAACGGCCCGGCGCCGGCGTCCGGGCGGTCCGGCGCGGCGCCCGGCGGCGGGGCGGTCGGCGGGAGGGCGGCGATGCGGACCGTCGCTTCGGCCACGTCGTCGATATAGGTGAAGCTCCGACTCATCTTGCCCTCGCCGAACACGTCGATCGGCTCCCCCTTCAACACCCGCTCCGTAAAGATCCACGCGGCCATGTCCGGCCGGCCCCAGGGACCGTAGACGCTGAAGAACCGCAGGCCCGTGCACGGCAGGCCGTACAGGTGGGCGTAGCTGTGGGCCATCAATTCGTTGGCCCGCTTGGTGGCGGCGTAGAGGCTCAGCGGGTGATCGACCGGGTCGGAGGCCTGCAACGTGTCCGCCTCGTTCGCCCCGTACACGCTGCTACTGGAGGCGTACACCAGGTGCGGCGGCGGGCGGTCGGGGTCCTCGGCGTCGTTGACGGCGCCGTCGGCCAGCCGGCGGCAGCCCTCCAGCACGTTGAGGAACCCGTCCAGGTTCGCGGCCGCGTAGGCGTGCGGGTGGGTCAGGCTGTGCCGTACGCCGGCCTGGGCGGCGAGGTGAATCACGCAGGCGACCGGCCCCGCGGAGTCGAACAGTCGCTCCGTCGCCCTGCGGTCCGCCAGGTCGACGTGGTGGAAGGTCAGGTCCCCGGGGGCGTCGAGCTTCTCCAGCCAATCCAGCCGGGACCGCTTCAGGGCGGGCGAATAATACGGATTCAGATCGTCCGCCGCGATCACCTCCGCCCCGTTGAGGCGGAGCAGCTCCACGACTTTCGCCCCGATAAACCCCGCGGCCCCGGTGACCAGAACGCGGCCGGCGGGGCGGGGCGGATCGACGGACATCGCGGCGGCTCGCAAACGGGCGGTGCATCATGCGAAACGACGGGGGCGAACGGAACCGCATCCGGGGCGTCCGCTCGGGGCGACGCTCTGCGTCGCCCCGCAGGGGCCGCGGAGCG
>NZ_JBINJD010000205.1:0-7513 GCF_043951915.1 Alienimonas sp. DA493
GGGACGCTCCCCGTGGCGGCGTCCGGTTCTCTCACCGCGGCCAGTAGGGCCGCAGCACGTCGCGGCTGATCTTTAGGGCCAGTTCTACGTCCTCCGGGCTGCCCTCGAAAGCCCGGTCCTCCACCTCCACGGCGACCTGGCCGCGGTAGCCGACTTCATAGAGGAGCCCCGCGAAGCGGCCCCAGTTCACCTCGCCGAAGCCGGGCAGTTTGGGGGTGTGATACCGCTCCGGGTCCTCCAGCGGGGCGAACTCCTGCCGGGCGGCCCGGTCGATCCGCACGTCCTTGGCGTGGGCGTGGTGAATACGGTCGCCGAATTGTTGGATCGGGGCGTACGGGTCCAGCCCCATGAACATCAGGTGCGACGGGTCGTAATTGAGCCCGAAGCGTTCGTCCGGCAGGTCCTCGAACATCCGCCGCCAGATCGCCGGGCTATACGCGAGGTTCTTGCCGCCGGGCCACTCGTCGGCGGCGAAGCTCATCGGGCAGTTTTCAATAGCGAGGTTCACCCCCCGCTCCGCCGCCCGGGCGACCAGCGGGCGGAACCTTTTTAGAAACTGCGGCCAGTTCTCCTCGACCCGCTTGGAGGGGTCGCGGCCGACGAAGGTGTTCACGACGGGCACTTCTAATAAGGCCGCCGCGTCGATCACCCGTTCCAAATGGGCGACGGCGGCCTGGGCGGCCTCGGCGTCGGGGTCCAGCGGGTTCGGGTAATAGCCCAGCCCGCCGATCGTCACGCCGTGGTCGGCGGCGAGTTTTAAGACCTCCGCGGCGTCGCGTTTCGTAAGCCCCTCGGCCTGCACGTGGGCGGTGCCGGCGTAGCGGCGCTTCTCCCCGCCGGCCGGCGGCCAGCACATCAATTCGACGGCGTCGTATTGCAGTCGGGCGGCGACCTCGAAGACGCCGGCGAGGTCGTGGTCCGGCAGGATCGCGGAGACGAATCCGAGCATCGTTTTGAGAGCGGTCTGTGAGGAGCGACGGACGGCGACCGCCGCAGGGTACGGGGGGCGGCGGCGGTTCGCCTCCGTGCCCGACCCGCCGCCGGGGGCCGGAGGGACGCTCAGGGTCGGCCGCCCGCGGCCGGCCCCGAGCCCCGCGTGCGCTTCGGGCTCACCGTCGCGGCGGGGTGGGGCGGCGGGCGTCGCCGGGGAGGCCGTGGGCGACGTCGGTCGGTTCGCCCAGCGCCCGGCCCAGGGCGGCGAAGCGGCGGCGGGCGGCGGGGTCGGCCTGCGGCAGGCCGGGGTGCAGCAGGCGGGTGACGGCCAGCAGCCGGACCGCCTCCTCGGTGCGGCCGGCGGCGTGCAGGCCGGCGACGCGGCGGGCCCGGGCGGCCAGCCAGGCCGCCGAGCCGTCCGGCTCCGCCGCCTCCGCCCGCCGCCACGCCGTCAGCGCCGCGGCGGCCAGTTCGGGCGAACGGCTCGCCGCGACCGCTTTCGCGGCCAGCCCGGCGACGTCCGGGTCGTGCCCGTCCTCCAGCACGAGCAGCAGGTCGGTCGCCGCCGCCGTCGGCTCCCCGCGGTCCAGCAGCGACGCCGCCCGCCGCACCCGCACCGTGCGGCGTTCATCGTCGGTCAGCGGGAGCCCCAGCAAGCGGTCCGCCAACGCCGTCCGGGCCGCCGCGAACGCCGGGGGAACGCTTCGCTCCGCGGAGGACCGGCCCGCGTCCTCCCAGCCGGCGGAGATCCTCAGCAGGGCCGCGGCGTCGTCCGGGACCGCCGCGGCGAGTCGGGCGGCCTCCGCGAACCGCCCCCGCAGCGCCGCGGCGCTCGCCCCGCGGGCCGTCGCCTCCCGCTGGGCGGCCCGCCAGAACGCCGCCTGCGGGCCGTCGTCGGTCCGCGGGGCCGCCGTCGTGCGCACGGCGGTCAGCAGGCGGTCGGCCACGTTCACGCCGGCCGCCGTCGGTTCGTCCCCGTCCAGCAGCACCCGGGCGGTGCGGAGTTGCAACTCGACCCGGGCCGCGGCGAGCAGCGGCGTCGCGGCCGGTTCGGCGTCGAGGGAGGCGGCGGCCAGCGGGGCCAGTTCCTCCGTCGCCGCCGCCCGCCGTTCGGCCTGTTGCAGACGGCGGGCGAGGGCGACCGTCGGCTCCCCCGCGGCCTCCGCGTCTTCGAGCTGTCCGTCCAACCAGTCGAGAATCCCCTCGTGACAGCGGGCCAAACCCGCGGCGGCGGCGGGGCCGCGGAGCGGGTCGTCCAGCAGATCGCGGTACAGCGGCAGGGCCCGGGAGCGTTGCGACCGCACCTCCTCGTGCCGGGCCAGCCGCCAGGTCGCCGCGGCGGCGGTGGGGAAGGCGGCGAAGCGGGTGCGGTGTTCAGTCAGCGCCTCCGCCAGCGCCCGGTGGGCCGCGGGGGTGGGGCGGGCTTCGAATTGCTCGGCCAGCAGGGAGCAGAGCCGCAGATGGGCCGACGCCGCCTCCGCGGACGGCTCGGCGCTCGTCAGGGCCTCGGACAGCAGGTCGACGGCGGCGCCGCCGGAACTCGTCGCGGCCCGTTCGATCAACGGCAAAAGGACGTCCGGGGCGACGTCGGCCTCCAGCGCCAGCCGGGCCGCCGCCAGCCGGGCCGCGGGGGCCTCGGGAGAGCCGGCGGCCTCCAGGGCGTCCGCCCGTTCCACCGCCGCGGCGACCGCCGGCGGCAAGCCGGCGGCCCGGCCGGCGAGATCCGCGACCCGTCGCGCCCGGGCCGCCCACGGTCCGCCGTGCGCGGCGACGGCCCGGTCCGCGTCCCGCCGCAACCGGGCCAGCAGGCGGTCGGCGAGGTCCCTCCGTTCCGCCGTCCGGGCCTCCGCCGCCAGCCGGGCCAGCACGACGGCGGAGACGAACTCCGTTTCCGCCCCCAGCACCGTCGGCCCCTCACCCGTCGAGCCCGCTTCGTTCCCCCGCAGCGTCGCCACGCGGGCGGCGGCCTCCCCGGGACCGACCGTCTCGAGGCGGAGCCGCAGCGCCGCCGCCGCGACCGCGTCGGCCTGCGGCCCCCCGACGCCCGCCAACGCCTCGGTCGCCCCGCGAGAGTCGCCGGAGAGTCGCCGGGAGTCCGCCAGCAACGTCGCCCGTTTGAGCGAAGAGTCCACGCGGCGGACCGGGAGCGCGAACGCCTCCGCGGACTCCGCCAGACTCTTGCGGGCGGCCGGGTCGGGAGTCAGCTCCGCCCGGGCGAGGCGCATCTCGGCGAGGGCGAGGGCGGCCCGCTCCGTGAGGTCGACCAGCTCCTCGGCGGTCAGCGGCTCCACGTCCCGGCTGCGGCCGCGGGTGAGGTCGCGGTGCCGGTCCTCCAGCGTCGTGTGCAGCGCCTCGAGCTTGGCGTCGGCGGCCTTGAGGGCGGCGAGGGCGGCGTCGCGGTCGGCGGGCGTCGGCCGCAGTTCGGGCAGGGCGTCGCGGCCGCGGCGGAGGGCGTCGGCGGCGTTCGTCAGGGCGGCGGCGAGGTCGGTGCGGACCGCGGGCAGTTCCGGGTGCCGGCGGCGGACGTCGGCGAGGGTTTCGGCGGCCCGGGCCAGCAGGGCGTCGCGCTCCGGGCCGTCGGTGTAGCGGGAATGCTCCGCGAGGGCCGCCGCCAACCGCACCGCGGCGGCCTGTTCCTCCGTGGGCATCGACCGCGGATCGCGGAGCGTCCGCAGGCTCGCCCCCTCCGCGACGCCGAACAGCCCGCGCTCCAGCAGCCCGGCGTGGTAGCGGTCTTCCAATTCCCCCCCGGCCGCGGCGGTTGCGAGGAGCAGCCCGAGCGCCGCGGCGGTTGCGGTGCGGCGGAACACGGGCGGGGACCGATCGGGGCGAGAAATAAGCCATTCACGGTAGGTCGCCGCCGCGGGGCCGGACAAGAGGGGTTGTCGGCGGGCGATTCACTCCCACGCCCACCACCAACGCAGGTGGTGGGAGGACCGCATCGCGCAGTCGTCGAGGGTGCGAATCTCGGCGGCCTCCTCCTGCGACATGCCTCGGCGAACGAAGCGACGGTTCGCTCGAAACCGCGTTTCAAATCCGATCGGGAGCGTCTTCCAATAAGTCGCCCGGAACGGAGCGACGGGCTTCCAGACGAGGGCGTCCGGGTCGTATTGATCGACCTCCGCCCAGCAGCGGGCGTACTGCTGCCCGTGCTCTTTGCGGACGACGCGGAGCGTGGTGTCGCCCCACGCTCCGATTTGTTGAAGGAACCGCTCCCAACGGGGAGCCGCAAATGCCTCCCAAACGCCGCCGCCCTCCGCGGTCAGGCCGATGTGCACGCACGGGTCCGGCGACCGTGCCCCGGGGTTCAAATCTACGGGGGCCACGTTGAGCACCCGTCGGATCGCCTCGCCCGTCGGCGTGAACGGGTAGGACGGCGGCGGGCGGTCGCGATCAGATTCGTACTCAAACGGTTCATGCTCGGCTCGTCCGACGATCCAGCCGGCGTTGAACAGGCCCAGCAGCGTGAGGACCAACTCGTCTTTCGTCAGTCCGTGGGACGGACGATTGAACAGGTCGAAGAAGTCTTGATCTGATCCTCGATAGAAGGCGAGCGGAACTTTTGCCTCCACCAGCGAGTTCAGAATCCAATACTCCCCGCGCGTCAGGCGGGGGGCGAAGCGACGGGACGACACGTCGGGGGGCCGCCCGGCGGGCGGCGGGTTGGTTCAGGGGAGCCGCAAACTAAAGCGGCGGACGGGACGCGGCAAGACGGCGGTCGGCGGGGCGGGTAGCCTGCGGGGGTTCCTGCCTCCTCGGATTCGCCCGTGCCTCGTTTCGCCCGTTCGTTCGTCGCCGCGGCGTTGTTGGTCGCCGGGCTGGGGGCGGGGTGCGATTCGAAGCCGGCCCCGGCGGACCCCGCCGGCGGCGATCCGACGGAGCCCGCGGCGGAGGCGGCCTTCGACCCGCACGATTCCGCCTGGGCGACGCCGGTCCCTCCGGCGAAGCCGCCGGTTCCCCTGCGGGCGTATCGACGGGCGGACGACGGAGCGGAGTCCCCGGGACAGGACATGCTGGAGCGGGCCGACACGTTGAAGGCCTCCGGCCAATACGACCTCGCCCGCACCGCCTACGAACTGGCGTTGAAGCAGGACCCGGAGTTCGCCCAGGCCGCCTACCAACTGGCCTGCAACGAGGCGCTCGCCGGGAATGAAGCCGCCGCCCGGGCGGCGTTCGCGCGGGCGCTGGAACTGGGCTACGCCGACTACCCGATCGCCCGGGCCGACGCCGAACTGGGGCCGCTGCGGGAGGACGCCGACTTCCCGGACCGCCTGCGGGAGATCCGCCGGCGCTACCTCAAACAGTCCGCCGCCCGGGTCGGCACGCCGTTCTACGTCACCCCCGCGGACCTGCCGGACGGGACCGCGGAGAACGCCGGCGGGGGCGCGAAGCCGCCGGTGATCCTCATTCTGCACGGCGCCGGCGACAGCCACGAGAGCTTCGCCCGGGAGGCGACGGCCTGGGCGGAGCTGGGTTGGGCGGCGGTCGTCGTGCCCGGGTCGCTGCCGACCGCCAACGGCGGGTTCCTCTGGCCCTCCGACGAGGCGACCGGCTACGCCGCGGTCGATCGACAGTTGCGGGCGATTCTGAAGGACCCGGGGCTGAACGCCGTCGCGGACACGTCCCGGGCCGCGTTGATGGGCTTTACGCAGGGGGCGAACCACGCCGCGGCGCTGGCGGCCCTGCACCCGGACCGCTACGCCGGGGCGGTCGCGTTGAGCCCCGGCGGCCGGCCGGCGGGGGTCTACGACCCGGCGGACCTGGACCCGTCCCGCTCCCGGCCGATCGCCATGTTTTACGGAGACGAGGAGGGCGGCGAGCCGCTGCTGGCCCGCTGGACCGCCGCCTGCCAGGCCGCCGGCTGGCCGGTGATCGCGGAGGAGTTCCCCGGCGGCCGCCACTTCCCCCGCGACTGGCACGAAGAACGCCGGACCAAGGTCGCGGCGTTTTTGCTGGGGGAGTGACGGGGCGCCACGTCGGCGTTGAGGACTGTCAGAAGAACATCACCGCGGCGCACCGGATCGGTCGTCACCGGCCCCGCAGTTCCGGGTGGCGGCGTTCCATCTCCTGCCGGGCTTCCTCCAAGCTGAAAATGTGGCCCGCCTCCGCGTCTGCGATCGACGCCAGCACGCTTTCCTCCAGCGTTTCGCCGCTGCGATAACCGTCGAATGGTTCGTCGGTCGTCCCGCCGACGGCCGCCGGCGCCAGGAAGGGGAGTTCCTCCCGAAGTTCGCCTTTCACCTCCGCCCACGGTCGGCCGAGACCGGCGTCCGCCTCCGCAAGGGCCTCCGTCACTTCCTCACGCAGCGGTTGCCCACGCGGCAGGTCGTCGTTCGAGGCGATCTCAAGCTCCTCCGACTCCGGCGCCAAGCGAAACGTTTCCCCGGAGCCGAGATGACGGACCCACACCTCGCCGCGGGCGTCCAGCGCGGCGGCGAACTCCGGGGGCAGGTCGAAGACGGGCGAATCGGCGGGCGAGGCGGCGTTCATGGCCGCAGTTTAGCCGGTCGCGCGGGGCGTCGGGAAAATCCGAAAATTCGTCGGGGGCCGGCCAAGATCGCGGGCTCCGCCGCGAAGAACCCCTCATGCGGGGCGTTTCCCCGCCCCCCGCTTCCCCCCGAAGCCCGTCATGTCGCACTGCTCACCCTGCCTGAAAGGCACACCGATGATTCGCAAGGCCCTCCTCGGGACCGCCCTGACGCTGGGTCTGGGCGCCCTCGCTTTCGGAACCGACTTCTTCACCTTCGCCAAGACCGCCGCCCAAGAGGCCCAAACCGGGCTGCGGGACGCGGTGCCGGTCTCCTTCGAGATCAAAGCGGCTCGTCAGAAACTGACGGAGCTGGACCCCGCCGTCTCCGCCGCCAAGCGGGTCGTCGCGGAGCAGCAGATCGCCGTCGAACGGCTCCAGTCCGACATCGACCGCCGCACCGCCGCCCTCGACGAGCAGGCCCGCGAAATGGCCTTCCTGCGGGACAAGATCGGCTCCGGCGAACTGCATTACGCCGGCCGGACGATCGGCGAGTCCGACATGAAACGGGACCTCGCCGCCCGCCTGACCACCTACGAAACCGCCCAGACTACGCTGGGTCACAAGCAGGCCCTGCTGGAAGCCCAGCGGCAGACCCTCGCCGCCAACGAGCGGAAGCTGGACGCCATGTTGAGCGCCCGCGGCCAGCTTGAGGTGCAGATCGAACAGCTGGAAGCCAAGCACCAGATGGTGCAGGCCCGCGAGACGATCGCCGGGGTCGAGATCGACGACACCGCCCTCTCGGACACCCGCGAGCTGATCCAGCGGATCGACGACGAACTGAGCGTCCGCGAACGGATGCTGGACGAGGACGGCTCCACTTGGAACGGCAGCGTGCCGGTCAGCGAGATCGTCAAGGAGGGCGCCGCGGCCGAGGACGCCGCCGCCCGCTACGACGCCCTGTTCGGCGCCCCGACGAAGAACCTCGGCGGCGACGAAGCCTGAGTCGGGACCGCGTGTCCCCGCACCCCGTCCGCGCTCCGCGCGGGCGGGGTTTGTTTCGTGAAATCGTTCGTGATGATGGAGCCGCGACCGTCAGGGAGCGTCTCTGTA
>NZ_JBINJD010000206.1:0-7419 GCF_043951915.1 Alienimonas sp. DA493
CCGCTTCGGGGGAGGTGAAAGTGAAACCCCGTGGGGGCGTGCGTTACGCCGTCGGGGCGTGGATTTCGCCAAGCCGCCGCTTCGCTGGCAGATGGAAGCGCAACACCGTGGGAGCGTGAGTCACCCCGGTCGGGGCCAAGCGGTGAAGGACGAGCCAGTCGGCCTCGGCGGCCAACGCCTCGCTCCGCAGCGGGAACGGCCCGAGGACCGGCCCGCCGCTCGGCGAGAGGTCCGCCGCCCAGCCGCCTCGGGGGTGCGGCTCGACTTAACTGGCTCGGACGACGGCGTTGTCGCCGAGGGCGGCGGCGTCGATCAGTTCGCCATAGAGGCCGCGGGCGGTGCCGTCAGGACTGACGAACAATTCCTGCGTGGGGCCGCTCATCGGGGCGACCGCAGGACGCGGCGGCGGGGGGCGTCGGTCAGTTGACCGCGTCGCCGGCGCCGGACGAGGTATAAGAGGTCGGCTGCGTTGAGTTGAGCGACGGGCGGTGCTGTCGTTCGCCTGTGGCGGCCGCTGCGGTCCCGCGTTCGGAGCCGCCGCGAAGCGTCGGTAGCCCCCGGCCCCGGACTCTTGCCGGTGAAGGAATTTGAAAGAAGGGAACGACAGCGGGCACTCCCGCGTCGCGACGGCCGTCATCGCGGCTTCGCGTCCCGCGAATCACGCCGGGTTGCTCGCGGCGGGCCGGGTGACGCGGCGGAGCCGATCAACGGAGGGCCGTCCGCCCCGACGCCGTCTGGAGGATTTACGTCAGCGGCGTCGCCGACCGTGTTCCGCAAGTTCTCCAGCCAGTGGGCGCCCCGCAGGTGATCGATCGCCCGCAGCAGGTCGCCGTGCACGCCCGGGTCGGTCTCCCGCAGCTGTTGCTGGGCCAGTAATCGACTGAGCGAGCGACGGTCGGCGGGACGGATGTGAAGCGGGTCCGCGGAGATAATTCTCCAGACCGCGAGCCGCCGCCGCGAGGTGCGGGCCGCAGAAATCTCCGCGGCCGCCTCCGTCACGGAAGAGAACGGACAGCCGTCCGCTCCCGGCCCCGAACCCCCTTCGGCGTCGAACCGAACGGTCGGCAGCTCGGTCCGCGGATCAATGTCGTCCAGTCCCGCGGCGTCGAACGAGGCCAGCCACGCGGAACGTCGGTCGCCTGCGGAAGACCCGGGTCGCCCCCCGCCGAGGCGGTCCAGACGATCGGCGAAGACTTCGGCGGCGTGCTGTCCCAGCGACCGATACGCCTCCATCAGCCGGGGATCGGCGACGACGGCGGCGGGGTCGTTCGGGAAGGCCGGGTTCTCCGACCGGAACCGCTGCAGGGCGGCCGGTTCGTCTCCGTCGAACGTCGGCCTTACGTAAATGAGGTACCCCTCGGTCACGTTCGCGGCGTCCGCGGCGGGACCGTCCTCAAGATCGGCCAGGGCCGGGTCGTCGTTCAGGGGCGGGTAGGTGATCCGGGCGGTCAAGAAGTGAGCGGCCGCGTCCTTCGACCCGACCCGCTCCAGCGACTCCCGGCATAATTCCTCGCCGCCGTCCCCGTCGTACCGCACCCGCACCCCGGACTCGGCCGCCTCGCGCTGAACCGTCTTGAGCAGATCGGCGAACCGCCCGTCCGGATCGGCGGCGGCGTCCACGCAGACGATCAGTCGGGTCCGCCGCCGCAGGAGGGCTTCCAACCCCAGACTGTCGTGGTGCTGCCCGTCGGTGAGCAGCAGGTTCTCGCGGTCTTCCGGATGACGCGTCACGTAATCGACGAACTGCCACAGCGCCCGCGGCGGGCGGCGGCGAAGCGTGAGGCGGGCCCACGTCCGGCCGGCCCGCGTGGCGGACCGGGCCCGGGTGGCGGACGACACGCGGGCGGGGTTCCTCACCCGCAAACCGAGGCGGACGTTGAACAAGGTGGTCAAAGCCCGCAGGGCCCAATCCCGGGTCCGCTCCGGGGTGAGGACGCCGGCGGCCAGGCACGCCGCGTCCGAGAGGCGCAGGCTTCGGTAGTCGGGGTCCCCGTCGGTCCGCACCCAGCCGGTCCGCGGCCCGCCGCAGTACAGGGGGGAGAGCAGGAACCGCTCGAACGGTCGTAGAGCCCACACGCCCGCCGGTCTCTGCCGACCCGGCCGCGGCCGCTCCAACCGTCGGTGGTAGGCGTCCGCCTCCATCCCGCTGACCAGATCGCACCGGTGCGGCAGGTGGGCGGTCCCGCTAATCAGCGGGTACGGTCCGCCCAGCAGGGTCGGCGGCCCGGTCCGAGGCGGAACCCCGCCCGATCCTTGGTCCGGCCCGCTCCCGGACGCGGCCGGACCGACGGCGGCGAGATCGGTGAGCCGTGGGTCGTCCCGCCTGTTCGGCAGCCAAACGTTCCGGAACGCGTCCCGAAGCGTGCCGTGAGTGCTCACGTCGTTCAGGTTGACCAACCACCAAACCAGTACGGCGGCGATCGCGAACGCCGCCGCCAGCCGCAGACGAGCGGCTTGATCGAACGCGTGCACCTCGGCCGCGAAGACGCGGTCGGCCGGCCCGATCAACTCGCCGAGGTAGGCCCGCACCAACTCCGCGTTCACCTCCTGCGTTTCCCGCAACAGCCGCACGCGGTCGGCCGAACCGCCGTCGGCGCGATCCGACTCCAGGGCGGCCAGCAACTCGTTTCGGCGGTCCGGCCCGACCGTGAGGTATTCCGGCCAGCCTCCCTTGTCCCTCGGCAGGCCCCACCGGCGGGCGAGTCCCTCGGCCCGCTCCCGGGCGGCGACGATCCGCGGCGGGTCGCACCCCAGCGGCAGCTCGTCGCCGACGTCGGTTTGAAGGTCGAAGGCCCTGAATTTCTCGTAGAACTTCGGGTCCGAGAGGGCGTGCAGGGCCAATCCGGCCATCATCGCCCGGCGCTCGGTCAGGCGCTGTCGGGTCTGCCGGTAGAGGCTGGAGGCGTGCGTCTCCCAAGACGCCGCGTCCTCGACCGGTACCGACGAACGCATCCACGCCGACAGCGACTGGGGCAGCGGCCGCTCCCAGGGGAAGAGCCCGTACAGGTGTTCGACCCGATCCACCTCGGCTTCGACCAGCTCCGCCGCCTCCCCGTCCCACCCGCCCGCCGCGGCCCGTTTGACGGCGTCGCCCCGGGCCGGTCGCGAGGCGCTGAACCACATCGCATGGGCCGGCTCGAACAGGCCCTCCTCAACGATCTCGGTCTCCTCGGCCCCGCCGGCCTGGACGGGAACGTTCGCCTTCACCCGCCCCCCGGCGGCCAGCCGACGGTCGGCGAGTTGGTGAATCCGCCGCCACGCGATCGGAAACGTGTTGAAGTCCGACCCGCTGATCAGGTGCGGGTGAGCGGGGCACAGCAGCGGGACGTCCGGGCGGACCTCGTCCGGGCGGCGGGTCAGGTCCGTCAGATCCTCCCGGGCGAACACGCCGAACAGCAGTAGCGGGCCCCCGATCAGCATCCCCATGCTGGCCACCCGATAGAACCATCGCTCCTTGAGGTCCTGCGGGTGAGTCCCGCCGTGCAGCATTTTGGAAGGCAGCAACGCCCCGAGCAGCGTGACGACCTGGAACGCGGCCAGCACGACCGCGATGCCTTCCGTCAGGGTCCGCAGGAACGTCCGGTCCTCGGCGTCGGCGGCCTTGTGGGAGGCGATCGAAATGTCCCCGGTCGCTAGCAGCGAGACCAGCCCGAGCGGCAGACCGACCAGCCACAGCACCAACAGGACCCGCCGGACCGCCTCGCCGAGGCGGCGGGCGACCGCCCACCGCGGCGGCCCGTCCGGGGCGCCGCCTCCCCCGGACTTATCGGCGGCTCGGATCCGACTGACCGCCGCGACCCCCAATCGCACGCACCAAGCGGCAATCCACAATGTTAATAGTAAGGACGACCAGAAGAACGCCCGCCGAACGTCGCCGTTGAACCCGAACGCGTTGGCCAGCCCGGCTGTCCACGGGAGCGTTCCGTCCGGCCGCGTTCCGCCGTCGACCGCCCGGAACGCCCACGCCACCCCGGCCGCCGCGGCACAGAGCCCGAGGATGATCAGCAGGTTCGTCACGAGGACTCCCAGCAGATACCGGTCGAACAGGCGTAGCCCCTGCCGCAGGTACACCCCGGCGTGCGTGAGTTTGAGCACTTGCGGGGGCTGCCGGCCGTCCGCCGACGGCAGTAATCGCCCCGGCTCCCCGACCGGCGCCTCGACCGGCTCGCGAGTCGGGTCGCCCCCGGCGGTGAGGCCGAGATCGTTGTCCGGGCGGCCGGCGACGGCCGTTAGCAAAGCCCCGACCCGGCCCCCGCCGGCCACCAACGAGAGGTAGTCGAACTGCCTCAGTAATCCCCGCCGGCCGAGTCCCTGCACGAACCCGAGGTTGAACCCGGCCGCTCCCGCTCGCCCGCCGGACAGGGCGAGCCCGGCCCGGTCCCGCGGCGCCTCGGCGTCGCCTCCCGGCTCGATCATTCCGGCCGACCGCCGCCGGACGACCACCTCCTCCAATTCGGCCGCGAAGACGTCCGAAAACCGATCGGTGTGCGGCTCGGGCTGCGACTCCTCGCAGCCGAGCGCATTTTCGGCCGCCGGACCTGGATCCGTTGCGGGAACCTCGGCACGATCAGGAGCGCCGGGGCGGCCGGCGCCGGAGCCGGGCGGTACGATGCTGATCATGGGCGGGGGCGACTCGGACGGCAAGATTTGGTGCGGGACCTAACGGGCCGGTTCAGTCGCGGTCGTCGGGTTCGGTCGGGTCTGCGACTCGACCGAGAAACAGCGGGGCGGCCGGACGGGGGCGTTCGGCCGCGGGGCCGCCGGGTGCGGCGGCGACCGGGGCGATGACGAACAGGAACGGGCGGTCCGCGGTGAACGCCGCGGGCGGGTCCCGGCGGCCGAACCGGACGACCGCCCCCCCGGTCGCGGCCGCCGCGGACGTCCCCTGTTCGTCGACGGTGACCACGGCCTCCTGGACGAGCGTGCCGACGGTCAACCCGGCCGGCCGAGGGGTCAGCGGGGAAAAATCGGCCCCGGCCGCCACCGCCGCCCCGGCCCCCGCGGCGGCCAGCGGGTCGAGCAGATTATGCCGGGAACGGATTGAGAACGGCGGCAACGTCACGGTCACGCGGGCCGGTCGAAGCGCCGCCCGGACCGCCGCCAGTTCGGATTCGGTCAGCGACGCCGGCCCCTCCTCCCCGGCCGGCGGCAGCAGCACCGTCAGGGCCAGCCCCGCGGCGTACGGCAATTCGACCGCGGCGGGTCGATCCGCCTCCGGCGGGGCGTAGCGGCATGTCGTCGTAATCGTCATCCCCGGCGCCGTCACGACCGATCCGCTCGCGGTGCGGAACCGGATCGGGGTTTGAGTCGGACGGAACGGGGTCGGCCAAGTCCCGCGGAACGAGAGTGCGTCGACCAGCACCAGTTCGGCCCCGTCCAAAGCGCCGGGCGGGAACAGGCCCCGGACTCGTTCTGCGGTGCCGACTTCGATCCAACGGTTGACGGCGGCCGTCGGGTCGGCGGTCGGGAGCGACTTCACCTCTCCGCCGATCCGCTCGACAGCCGCCCGGTAGGTCGGACGGATTGGTAGCCCCGTACGGACCCAGATCGCATCAAGCGCCGAGAACGGGCCGTCCGGCGGAACCGGACCGACCGCCTCGAGGTCCGGGAAGGCGTGGTCCAGGTCGCCCGCCGCCGTTCCCGCCACCGCCGGCCGCAGCATGGCGACAGTTCTCCTGACGCCCGTCGGACTGAACGCGACGTTTCCCCCGCCGGCCGAGACCGCCGCCCACACGGTCCAGACGCCGACCGGCCGCGTCCCCAGATCGTTCGGCGGCGGAACGGCCGCGGTGAAGAGCGAGAGCGTCAGCAGGGCGGGAGCAGACACGAGTTCCGGCGTGACATGGGAACGGCGGGTGTGGCAAGGGCGTGGCCGGGCCGGGGGGCCCCATGGCGTCAGCGCTTTTGCAGGGTCAGCACAAACCGGTGCTCCGTCCCAGTTCCGAGGACGTAAAAGGCGTTGTCCTCCCGGTCCGGGCAGATCGCCGGGACGTCCGGCAAGGGCGGAACGATGTCGAACCGGGGGACAGCCCCCGCGTTCTCAGTCGCCGCGAACCGCACCGCGGCGCCGACCGGACCGCGAATCGTTCCGCCCGCCCCCGAAAGTCCGTCCCCCGCGTTGGCGCCGCCCGCGTTGGCGCCGGGGTTCAGCGGGTAGGTCGGATGGTCGGCTCGGACCAAGAGGACGGCCATGGTCTCGTCGGCCGGGTCCGGGTCCATCACGAAGTCGACCGGCAGTTGGACCAGTCGGCCCGGCGGGAGCGGGGCGAACGAGGCGGCGCTGCGGTCGTCGGGGTAGACGGGGCGGCTGGGGCGGCCGGTGTTCGGATAGTCTTGGAAGAGGTGGACGTAGACCGGCACGCTGCTCTCGACGTACATCCGAAATCGTTCGCCCGGCTGCCAGCGGTGCCGCACGGGGTTCACGAACCCGGTCGGCCGTCCGTCCGGCCCCAGCAGTTCGAACATCACCTTCGCGGCCATCTGATAGGGAGGCCCGCCCGTGGTCAGATTCGGGGCGGTGGTGTTCGGCGGGACCACGACGTTGAACCGAGTTTGCGGATCGTCGGAGCTCGGGACGGTCGCGTCTTGGCCGCTGACGGTCGCTTTCTGCTGAAGGGTCTGGAATCGGGTCTTCGCGTCTTGGCGCTGTCGGGCACGGGTCGTCGCGTCGTCTTGGGCGGGAACCGGCACGGCCAGGAACGCGGCGGCGACCACAGCAAGGGTCGCTCGGTACAGCGGGCACGAAGCGTGGGAGCGAGTCATCGGGAAAACCTCGGGATCGAAGCGGCGGAGCGAGGGGGAGAAGCTCTCGACCCGTGACGGCGGGTCGGGGGACGTACCGGCTGAAGACCGGTCCTGAGTTGAAGACGCCTCAGCGATTTGGACGGGCGGTCGTCCGTCCGGAGCGGATCGCTCCGTCGCCGTCCGTCGGGCGGTTGAAGGAGACGATCAGCGTCAATACCGACCCGTCCCGGTGGTTGACGACCTGCAGTTCGGTCGTGGGCGGGGCGCCGTCGACGGCGGCGGTGAACTGTGCCTCGCTGTCGGTCGGTCGGCCGCCGATCGACAAAATCCGGTCCCGGGGCTCCAAGACGATCCCGGCGGTCCCGGCCCGGTCCCGCAGGCGGGTGGCGGGGGTGCCCGCGAACACCCGCTCCACGGACACTCCCCGGCCGCCGTCCTGCCGCACCTTGACCCCGAACGCGAGCTTGGACGGGTCGACCTGTCCGTCGCCGTCGCCAGGTTCGCCGCCGCCGGGATTCGAACCCGGGTCGTTTTGCGGGGCGGGCCGGCGGTAGACCGTTTGGGTCGTTTGGACAAAATCGCGACCGACCACGCCCTGGGCGACCAAATCGCTCAATTCGACGGCGCCGCGGAGTCCGTTCGGAACTTTCGTCCGGAACGTCTGGTCGGTCCGCC
>NZ_JBINJD010000207.1:0-7376 GCF_043951915.1 Alienimonas sp. DA493
CAGCCGCAGGGCAGGTCGGCGTCCAAGGCCCGGCGGATCATCGCCCGGGCGGCGTCGGCCGGCCCCGCGGGTGCGACGACCCCGAGTCGCACATACCTGAGCGTGTCCGGGGCGCCGACGGCCGCGAGGCGGTCGGGATCCCGGGCCCACTCCGGCGGCAGGAGCAGGGTCCGGTCGATCAACGCGCAGCCGCGGGGCGTGCGGTAGGCCAGGAAGACGGCGGTCTGGCAGTTCACGGTTCGGTTCTCGATCCGCACCCGCGTCACGCCGACCGACTTCGTCCCCTTCTTTGCGAACCGGGCCACGCCGGCGATCAGCACGGACCGGTCGATCTCCCCGGGAACGGCGAGCCGGTCGACGACGTACTCCCGCAGGTCCTCGCGGACGGCGTCGGCGTCCCACCGGGCCCGGCCGAGGAACCGCTGCAGGTTGATCGGCGTCGGCTCCCCGGCCGCCTCGGCCAGCGCCCGGCCCGTCGGCCGCCCGGTCGCGGCGGTCAGGGCCCGCAGGTACCGCCCGGCCCGCTCCCGCAGTTCGCGGCGGCCGAAGCGGGGGGCGATCCGCTCGGCGACCGCGACGAGCTCGCGGTCCCGGCGGTCGTTTTCCCCGTCGTTAGCGGCGACCTCCCCGGCGTCCGTCATCCCGCGTTCCTGCTCGTCGACATCCGTTCCGCCCCGGCGTCTCCCGCCGGCGCGGCGAAGCGCAATAGTAGGCGACCCGGGCGGAGTCGAGTCCGGGACGTCGCCGACCGGCGGGGGCCGCCCGCCCGCCGCCGCGGCTCGGCCGGATCCGCCCTCTCCCCTAAAAAATAGGGGTGAGACTCTGTATCAGGCCTCGAAGGCGGCCGCCGCCGGGGGTGCGGCGTTCTGCCGCGCGTCACAGCGGGTGCGCTCTCAGGGCGCGCGCAAAACTCAGGCGTGGGGTTCTCCCGCGGCGGCAGCCCCCCTTCCACGGCGTCGGTTCGCCCCGGGAGCGTCCCGGGCGGCGGGGAGCGGCGCCGACGGGCCCGTGGGTTTCGTGACGTCCGTGAGCGGCAGCGGGGATGGGGGGCGACCGGCCCGCCGGCCTGCGGATCCCGCCACTGCGGATGCACGTCGGTCAGGGGGACCGCGGACTCACGTCGGCCAGAGGGCCTGCAGTCCCAGCCACACCGCGACGTTGACGACCGCCCACACGCAGACTTCCCGGGACATGGTCCCCCGCGCCCCCGTCTCCGCCTCCCGGACGAGGGCGTCGTGCCGCAGCCAGTAGAAGGACCAGAGGACGCCGACGGCCGCCAGCGAGCCGCAGACGGCGTCCCAAGTCTGGATCAGCCCGAGCGTCAGGTCGGCGGTCTCGGTCGCCTCGCGGGCCGCGTCCCGGAGGTCCGTCGCGACGCCTGGGGCGAACCATCCGGGCTCGTAGGCGTCCACCCGGCTCCGCAGTCCCGCGGCGCCGGCCTGGGCGGCCGCGACGAGGTTCGAGAACAGCCGGCTCATCCACCACAGGGCGGACACGCCGTAGAGCGTCTTGCGGTGCCCCATCCGCTTCAGCCCCAAGCTGCCCCGCTGCACCCGGCGGGCCCATCGGACGTCCGCGCAGGCGAGGTGGGCCCCGAACCAGCAGGCGGCGGCCCCGGCGACGACCGCGAGCAGCAGGAACCGCCACGTCCACCCGGCGAACCCGAGGTCGAACAGGTGCGAGCCGACGGCGACCGCCGCCCCGCAGAGCGGCCCGAGCGCGGCGGCGGCGAACAATTGGGCTCCGTCCGCGTCCTCCCTCACGGCCCGCTCGCCGTCCTCCCCCGCGAGCGGGTCGGGGACGGTCCCAGCCTTCGGGAAGAACTCCCGTGTCGACACGGATCCGCACACCGCGGCGAGACCGCCGAGCAGGGCCAGCGTCGCGAGGCGGGTCGTCGGGCTCACCGGCACGTACGGGGTCGGCTCAGCCGGTACGGGCGACGCGGCGACCTCGGCGGCGCCGCCCCCGGAGAACAGGCTGAGAACGGCGCCGACTGCAAAGACGCCCGCGATGGAGAGCCACAGGCGGAGGTCCTCGTCGTCCGACCGCGACCGCTCCGGCCCGCGGGGCGCCCCGACCCGGACCGACTCGTAGAACCCGCGGACGGCGGGGTCGTCCTGCCAGTCCCAGGGCGGTCCCCCGTCATCGAGGGGATCAGTTCGGCCGTTCGCCCGACCGAGCCCCGCCTCCGCGGGGGCGGCCGCTCCGCCCCCCGATCGGGCGGACGGGGCCGGTCCGACGGTCCGCGTCGCGGCCCCGTCGGGCGCCCTCCGCCCGGGACGGCGCGACGTCCCGCGGCCGGCCGGACCGCCGGCGACCCGGCGGCCCCGCGGCGTCCGTCCGGCAGCGGGTTCTCGGCGATCTCCGCTCATGGGCGACGGCGTGTGTCCGGGACGGTCGGGGGACTCGCCCAGTCTACCCGATTTTTGCATAACCGCATCAGCCCGCGAGCGTGCCGCCGTCATTTCGGGGCGTGCGGACCGGCGGCCGGTGGAGAAGACGCTTTACAGCGAAGAAAACGTCGTGTTCTGCCGGCTGCTCCGCGAGCTACGGGTCGGGGCGGGTCTGACGCAGACGCAGCTGGCCGAAGCCCTGGACGAGCCGCAGTCGAACGTCAGCCGGGTGGAGGTCGGCCAGCGGCGGCTGGACCTGCTGGAGCTGCGGCAGTGGCTGCGACCGCTGGGGGTGTCGGCGGCGGAGTTCGTCGCCCGGCTCGAGGAACGGCTCGCCCGGGGCGGCGGGGCCGACTGAAGCCGGTCCGCAGGAGCCGGGGGCCGTGCGGGAACGATCGGACCGCCCCGTCCTCACGCCGCGGCACCCGTATGCCGTGGTCCGGGGCTCGTCCCCGCGAGCGATCGCCGTCCCGCCCCTTCGGAGGACGGCGCGGCGGCTTCCCCCAGTTCGGGAATCCGCGGGCGCCGCCCGGTCGACCGCGGGCCGGGCACAACACGCTGATCAAGGTGTGGGCGGGGCGTCTCGCCCCGCCCCGTCCCTCGAGAGTGCGGACGGTCGCCGCTCACCCGGCCGCGGTCACTCGGGCCACCTCCTCCGGCGTCGTCTCCCCCGCCAGCACCCGCCGCAGGCCGTCGGCCCGCATGGGGGCGTAGCCGGCGGCGACCGCGGCGGTCCGCACCTCCGCGGCCGGGGCCCGGCGGCCGATCAGGTCGGCGACCTCCTCGGTGACGCTCAGCAATTCGCAGACGGCGAATCGGCCGCGGTAGCCGGTGCCCCGGCAGGCGTCGCACCCGGCCCCCCGCCGCAGCGTCGCCCCGGGCGGGACCGCGCCCGGCGGCAGGCCCAGGACCAGCCGGTCGGCCTCCGCGAACGGCGCCCCCGCCCCGCACGCCTCGCACACCCGCCGCACCAGCCGCTGGGCCAGCACGCCGGCCAGGCAGCCGGCGGCCAGGTAAGGCTCCACGCCCAGGTCCAGCAGCCGGGCGACCGCCCCGGGGGCGTCGTTGGTGTGCAGCGTGCTGAAGACCAGGTGCCCGGTCAGGCTGCTCTGCACCGCCATCGCCGCGGTCTCGGCGTCGCGAATCTCGCCGACCATGACCACGTCCGGGTCCTGCCGCAGCACGCTCCGCAGACCCGAAGCGAAGGTCATCCCCTTTTTCGCGTTCACCTGCGTCTGGCTGACCCCCGGCAGGCGGTGCTCGACCGGGTCCTCCAGGGTGAGTACGTTCCGCTCGTCCCGGTCGAGGCCGGACAGGGCGGCGTAGAGGGTCGTGCTCTTGCCCGATCCGGTCGGGCCGGTGACGAGCACCATCCCGTGCTGCCGGCTCACCAGGTCGCGGAAGCCGGCCAGCACGTCGGGGGGGAAGCCGAGCTCCTCCAGGCTGAGCACGCCGGTCCCGCGGTCCAGCAGGCGGACGACGACCCGCTCGCCGCGGTCGGTGGGCATTGAGGCGATCCGCAGGTCGATCGACCGCCCGCCGACCCGCACGGTGGCCCGGCCGTCCTGGGGCAGCCGCTTCTCGGCCACGTCCAGCCGGCCGAGCACCTTGACCCGGCCGACGACCTCCTCCCGCTGCCGGGCCGGCACGGTCAGGGCGTCGTGCAGCACCCCGTCCACCCGCAGCCGGACCGCCAGCGGGTCGCCGTCGGCCCCGCCGCCCGAGCCCGCGTCGATCGGCTGGAAGTGGACGTCGCTGACGCCGGTGCGGGCGGCGTCCAGCAGCACGGCGTTGACGAGCCGGACCACCGGCGCCCGGTCCGCCCCGTCCAGGAGGTCCTCGCGGGCGTCGCCGCCGGTCAGGCCGCGGACCGCCTCGGCCAGGTCGGGCTCGTCGGCGGCCAGTTCCGCGGCGGCCGCGCCGGCGACGCCGCGGGCCTCGTAGGCGGCGTCGATCGCCGCCCGCACGACCGCGGCGGGGGCGAAGATCGGCTCCAGGTCCCGCCCGAGGAACCGCCCCAGCGCGTCCGCGACCTCCCAGGCCGCCGCCGACCCCAGCACGAGGGTCGCCGCGGCGGGCGGGGCGACGGCCGCCGGCTCCGGGTCGATCGTCCCGTCCGCGGCGACCGCCCGGGCGGTCCCGTCGGCGGCGAAGACGGTCGCCGGCGGCGGGGGCGGGGCCCCGTCCGGCCGCGGCTCGCCCAGGACCAGCGCCCCGTGCCGGCGGGCGAAGGCGATCGTCGTCCGCTCCAGAAACTCCGGCAGGACGGGGGCGTCGGGAACGGCCTCGGCGTAGGGGGCGTCCAAGAACGCCGCGAACGCGCGGGCCTCGTCGTCGCCGGTCACGCCCGACTCGCGCGACCACGCCAGCGGGGCGACGCCGGGCGGCGGATCGCCGGCGTCCGCCGGCAGCAGGCCGCGGTCCCGCAGCAGGGCCGCCCAACGGGCGCCCGGGCGCCGCCCGCCCGGGTCGTCGGCGGCGGGGGGCGGGGCGTCTCGCACCGCCGCAGTGTGAGCGAATTAGGGCGGCGGGGCGAGGACGGTGATCGGCTTGATCGGGTGCGGGATCGTCACCGACGGGCGGACCTTCGGCGGCGGCGTGCAGGGCAGCAGGACCGGCAGGCTGGCCGGGGCGTCCGGGGCCAGGGTCGCCGCCGCGACGTCCCGGCGGGAGAGGTACTTCAGGTCCTTGAACTTGTCGTCCCGCAGGATCACCGGCTTCAGGAAGATGAACAGGGCCGTCTCGTTGACGTTCTCCCCGTAGGCGCTGACCAGGTGCCGCAGGATCGGGATCGCCTCGAGGTAGGGAATCGAATCCGTCGTATGGCTGTACCCGCTGCGGTTCAGCCCGCCGACGATCAGCGTGTGGCCGTCCGGGACGGTCACCTCGCTCTCGATCTCGTTGGTGATCCGCGGCGGCGGCGTGCCGTCGCTCCCGGTCCCCTGGAACTCGTTCAGGGTGATCCGGTACTCCAGCCGCAGCCGGTCGTCGTCGGTGATCCGGGGGGTGACGGTGATCGTCGTGCCGGCGTCCGCGAAGCCGGCGAAGCTCGTCGTGGCGACGACCTGCGAGGCGTTCACGCTCGTGAACGGGACCTCCGTCACGCTGGTCAACAGACCGGTCGCGTTGTCGTCGACCAGCACCCGCGGACTGCTGACGACCCGGCTGCGGCGGTGGGTCGTGAAGGCCCGCAGGACCACGTCGGCGACGGCCGGGTCCACCAGCGTGCCGTTGAAGCCCAACCCGGGGATCAGCTGCAACGCCCCGGTCAGCGGGTCGACCTCGGAGAGCCCGAAGGAGCTGAAGGCGAACAGCCGGCCGGGCCCCTCGGCGTCGCCGCCGCCGATCTCCACGCCGAGGCTGAACTCGTCGCTGACGTCCAGCACGACGATCTTGGCCTCGATCAGCACCTGCGGGCGGGGCCGGTCCAGCTCCTCGATCAGCTCGGCGTAGACGCCCTGCGTGACGGGGTCGGCGACGACGATCACGGTGTTCGTCCGCGGGTCGGCCGTCACCTGGGCCGGGGCGGCCCCGAACCCGCCGCCGGTCACGCCGCCGACCGGCGTCAGCCCGCCGGCCCCGGGCAGTCCCGCCCCGGCTCCCGCGAGGCCGGCGCCCCCGAATCCCGCCGCCGGCGGCAGGGCCGGCGGGTCGGCCCCGGCCGGGAGGCCGTCGACCGCCGGGGGGGCGCCCAGGCCGGGCACGGCTCCCGGGACGCCGCCGGCGTTCGGGACGAGGCCGTCGGCGACGTCGACGTCGGTGAACGCCGGCGGGACCGGCAGGACGCCGAGGTTTTGCTGGGGGAGCAGGGTCGCCCGGTTCGCCCCCGGCAGCAGGCGATCGCCCAGCAGGCGGTACCGTCCGTCCGTCCGCGGCAGCCCGCCCGGCGGGACCGCCGGCAGGCCGCCGGCGCCGCCGACCGCCAGCAGCGTTTCCAGGATCTCCTCGGCGGTCGCGTACTTCAGCTTGTAGAACCGCACCCGCCCGCCGGCCGCGGCCGCCCCGGGGGCGTCCAGCCGCTCGGCCAGCTCCGCCACCCGCTCCAGGACCGCCTCGGGGGCGGTCACGATCAGTACGTTCGCCTCCTCGTCGATCACGCCGCGGTAGAGTCGGGCGGCGTCCCGCTCGCCGATGACCCCCTTCGCCAGCCGGTCCAGCCGCTCGGCGGGCACGGTCGTCAGGTCGAACACCCGGGTCGAGAGGCCCAGCGGGACGTCCAGGGCCTCCGCCAAAGCCTCCGCCCGGTCCAGGGCCTCCGGCGGGCCGACGAGGATTAGCCGGTTCGTGCGGGCGTCGGCCGCGGCCGAGACGGCCGCCCCGGGCCCCTCCTCCCCGCCCGCGCCCGGCGGGGCGGCGGCGGCGAGCAGTTCCGTCAGCCGGGCGGCGAGGTCCTCGGCGGCCGTGTTCGTCACGTCCACGAACCGGGTTTCGGCCCGCGTGCGGGGGCGGTCGACCGCCTCGATCAGCCCCTCCACCCGGGCGAGGTTGCCGGCGAAGTCGGTCACGATCAGCAGCCGCGTCCCCTCGACGGCTGCGGCGCTGGCCCCGGCGGTCGACAGGAACGGCTGCAGCAGCGTGGTGAGGCCGGACGGGTCGGCGTGCTCCAGCGTGAAGACCCGCGTGACCGCGTCGCTGCCGGCCCCGGCCGCCCTCGGCAGGTCCGCCGCCGGGCGAATCGTCTTCCAGCCCTCCACCGGCGAGTCCGCCAGCACGAACCCCTTGATCCGCAGGGCCCCCCGCAGCAGGTCCTCCAGGCTGGCGACCGGCACGTCGCCCGGGGCCCGCAGCGTGATCGACTGCCCGGCCAGGGTCTGGTCGTGCAGGATCTTGATGCCCAGCCGTTCGCTGACGTAGTCGACCAGCACGGGCAGCTCGACCTCCCCGGGGAACGTCAGCCGCACGAACCCGGGCGGCGGCCCGGCCGCCGCGTCGGCCGGCTCGGCGGCCGCGGGCGGGACGACCGGCGGCGCCGGCGGCTGGGCG
>NZ_JBINJD010000208.1:0-7349 GCF_043951915.1 Alienimonas sp. DA493
GACGGCGTAGCCGTCCATCATTGCCTTATCAAAGGGAGGCGAATCGACCGTTGCCGCGGCCGATTCGCTCAGGCAGAGCCCGAGCGCCTCCGCCAGCGGCAGGGCGGTCGCCGGTCGCGGCGCGAGGGCGGCGAGGATCGCGGCGCGGGCGTCGGCGACAGAGAGCATGGCGGAGCGGGTGAACGGCGCGCCGCCTCGCGGCGACGGCAAAGCGGGGGATGCCGCAAAGCCTACCGGGGCCGCCTCGCCGACGCCGGTCCGGCGATCAGTCGTCTTCGCTGATGAACTTGCAGAACCGGCTCACGGAGCCGTCGCTGGTGTGTTCCTGGTAGAGGAACTGCACGTCGGCGTCGTCGAACTTCTCGAAAAACTCCTCCCAGGTGATGCGGTGCAAGCCGCTGTCGGGGGTGTTGGGCTGCTCTTCGGAGGGATCTTCGAAGTCAATCCGCAGGATGCCGGGCTCGCCGCCCTTGCTTTCTGTGTCCGCCACGGTGGCCGGGTAGCCGTTACGGCTCTCGGCCCACTGCTTAATCGTGGCGTGGTCGGTGGTGGTTTTCGATTCGTGGTCGGTGGAAGCCATCGGTGGTAATGAGGAGTTGGTACGGGCACGGAAATACGCCGGGCGTTCATGCGAATCGCGTGCCGAACGGCGGCGGGTGGTCGTCCGGCGACCGCCCGGCCTTCGCGGTGGTTCTTCCCCGCCCGATCGGGGACAAGGACCGCATGACTGCCGCCGACTGGCCGATCCGCCCGGACACCGTCTACCTGAACCACGGGTCGTTCGGGCCCACGCCGGCCCCCGTGCTGGCGGAGCGGGAGCGGTGGAGCCGGGAACTGGCGAGCCAGCCGATGGACTTCTTCGTCCGTCGTTTGGAGGACGCGCTGGACGCCGCCGCGGAGGCGCTGGGCCGGTTCGTCGGGGCGGACGCGGAAGGGATCGTGCCGGCGGCGAATTCGACGACGGCGATGGCCCTCGTCGCCCGCAACCTGCCGCTGGCGGCCGGGGACGAGGTTCTGCTCACCTCCCACGAGTACGGCGCCGTCGCCCGGCTGTGGAAGGCGCGGGCGGAGCCGGTCGGGGCGCAGGTGACGACCGCCCCGATCCGCTCCCCGCTGGACGACGCGGAGGCCGTCGCCGCGGACGTGCTCGCCGCGATCACGCCCCGCACGAAAATCCTGATCGTGTCCCACGTTACCAGCAAATCGGCCGCCGTGCTGCCGGTGCGGCGGATCTGCGCGGGGGCGCGGGAACGAGGCGTGCCGGTGGCGGTCGACGGCCCGCACGCGATCGCGACGCTGCCGTTGGAGCGGCCGGGGGAGGGGATCGCGGACCTCGGTTGCGACTGGTACGCCGCGGGGTGTCACAAGTGGCTGTCCGCCCCGTTCGGCAGCGGATTCCTGTGGGTCGCCCCGCAGCGCCGGGAGGGGTTCGAACCGCTGGTGACGAGTTGGGGCCGCAGCCTCTCCGGCCGCCCGGCGGACTGGCGGGACGAATTCCGCTGGCCGGGCACCCTGGACCCGGCCCCGTTCCTGGCGATTCCGGCGGCGATCCGATTCCTGGAGGACGCCGGCCTGGACCGCTTTCGCACCCGCTCCGCGGAGCGGGCGCGGGGGGCGGTCGCCCGGTTGAACGCTCTCACCGGCCTGCCGCCCCTGCCGGACTTCGGGCTGCCGATGGCCCCCGCGACGCTGCCGGACCCGCCCGGCGGGCTGCCGAAGCGGGACGACGGCGACGGCAACGCCCTGCAACGGGCGCTGTGGGAACGGCACGGCATCGAGATCCCCGTCGTCCGCCGCGGCCCCCGCCGCCAGATCCGCGTCTCCTGCCACCTCTACACCGAACCGGAGCACCTCGACCGGCTGCTCGCCGCGGTGGAGGAGGAGTTGGGCCGCGGCCGCTGAACGGCGTCGTTCCCCCGGCGGTTCCCCCCGGGGACCGGCCCCCCGGCCTTGCCGAGTCGCATGTCGGCGGGTGTCATTCGACTCGCCCCGCCGCTCCCGTCCGCCTCCGTCGGGGACGCACAGGGGGCTGACGCCCCCCGCTCGCCTTTCCGTCGCCGACTGCCCATGAGCCTGCTGTCCCTTGAGAACGTCACCTTCTCCCACGGGGCCGCCCCGCTGTTGGACGGGGTCACGCTGCGGCTGGAACCGGGGCAGCGGATGGCGCTGGTCGGCCGGAACGGGGCCGGGAAGAGCACGCTGCTGAAGCTCGCGGCCGGGGACCTCGTGCCGGACGAGGGCGTGATCGCTGTGCCGAAGGGCCGCGTGCTGACCCGTCTGGAACAGGAAGTCCCCGCCGGCACCGGCGGGACGGTGCGGGAGGTCGTCACCGCCGGCGCCCGGCAGGCCGCCGCCCAGAAGGAGACGCCGCCGGAGGACTGGGAGATCGACGTCGCCGTCGACCGGGCGATCGGCGAACTGGACCTCGATCCGGACGAGCAGTTCGCCGACCTCTCCGCCGGCCGGAAGCGGCGGGCGCTGCTGGCCCGGGCCCTCGCCCCGGACCCGGACGTGCTGCTGCTCGACGAACCGACGAACCACCTGGACGTCGAATCGATCGCCGCGGTCGAGAAGCTGGCCGGCAGCCTGCGGGGGGCGGTGCTGTTCGTGACCCACGACCGGGCCTTCCTCAAGCGGCTGGCCAACCGCATCGGGGAATTGGACCGCGGCGGGCTGAGCGCCTGGGAGTGCGACTACGACACCTTCCTCACCCGCCGGGCCGCCCAATTGGAAGAGGAGGAGGCCCGGGCCGCGGCGTTCGACAAGGTGCTCGCCAAGGAGGAAGCCTGGATCCGGCAGGGGATCAAGGCCCGCCGCACCCGCAACGAGGGCCGCGTGCGAGCGCTGGAGGACCTCCGCCGCCAGCGGGCCGCCCGCCGCAAAAAGCTCGGCACCGCCAACATGGTCGCCGCCGAGGCGGAGAAGAGCGGTCGGCTGGTGCTCAAGGCGGAGAACGTCACCTTCGCCTACCCCGGCGAGAGCGAACCGACCGTGCGGGGGCTGGACCTCAACCTCTCCCGCGGCGACAAGCTCGGCCTGCTCGGCCCCAACGGCTGCGGCAAGACGACGGCTCTGCGGTTGCTGTTGGGCGATCTGCAACCGCAGTCCGGCACGGTGCGGCACGGTACGAACCTGGAGGTGGCCTACTTCGACCAGCTGCGGGACACGCTCGACCCGGAAAGCACCGTCCGCGAGAGCGTCACCGACGGGGCGGAGGAGGTCACGATCGGCGGCCGCAAGAAGCACGTGGTCGGCTATCTGGGCGACTTCCTGTTCACCCCGGATCGGGTCAACGTGGCCGTCGGCAGCCTCTCCGGCGGGGAGCGGAACCGCCTGCTGCTGGCCCGGTTGTTCACCAAGCCGAGCAACGTGCTCGTGCTGGACGAACCGACGAACGACCTCGATTTGGAAACGCTGGAGCTCTTGGAGGGCCTGCTGGTCGACTACAACGGCACGGTGCTGCTGGTCAGCCACGACCGGGACTTCCTGGACCACGTCGCCACCAGCGTGCTGGCCTACGAGGGGGACGGCCGATTCAAGGAGTACGACGGCGGCTACACAGACTGGCTGCGGGCCCGCGAGGCGGCGGAGGCCGCCGCCGGGGCGAAGCCCTCCGCCGCCGATTCGCAGGCCCCCGCCAAGGGAAAGGCGCCGGCGAACAAACTGTCCTTCAAGGAGCGGAAGGAGCTGGACGCCCTGCCGGGGCAGATGGAGAAACTCGAAGCGGAGCAGGCCGAACTGCACGCGAAGATGGCCGAGCCCCGCTTCTACCAGCAGGCGCCGGACCGGATCGCCGCCGCCACCGCCCGCGACGCCGCGCTCACGGAGCAGTTGGAAGCGGCCTTCGAGCGCTGGGAGGCGCTGGAGGAGCGGGCGGGGTGAGGGGCGAGGCTCCGGTCGGCCCGCCGCCGGCCGGCCATCTTGAACTCCGTTCGCACCGTAACGGCGGTGCGTTACGAGACCGGTTAAGGGTCGCTCCTGGGGCCGTTTGACCGGGTGATCCGTCGTGGGCGGGCGTGGGAACGATCGCCCGTCGGTTCGTCGCGATCGGAGCGGGCACGCTCCCTCTATATTCCGGATATGAACTTATATTCCGGATATGAACGTCGAGCCGCCCCCCTCGGTCGCCTTCCAAATTGGCGACCGCACGATCGCGAAGGTCGTCTACGGGACGGCGGCGGGCCTGTGGGCGCTCGGAGTCGCGACGCGGCTGTGGGTCCTCCACGGCGGGCTGGAGGGCTGGATCTACTACACGCCCAACCGGTACTTCGGCCTGGACCGGGAGAACGGCCTGCCGGCGTGGTTCGCGACGGTTCTGTTGCTGGCGTGCGGAGCGGCGGCGGCGGTCGCGGGCGGCTTGGATCGGTCCGCGGCGGAGCGGGACGCCGCCGCGGCCGACAATCCCGCGGGCCGGCGGGAGGGCCGCTTCTGGTGGGTGATCGCGATCGCGTTCGCGTACCTCTCGGTGGACGAGATGACGTCCATCCACGAGTCGTTCGGCGAGAGCGTGGCCCGACGGGTGATGGGGGAGTTCGGCGAGCGGGTCTTCTTCACCTGGGTCCTGCTCGGGATTCCGGCGGCCGGGCTATTCGCCGCGGCGTCGATCCCGTTCCTGCTCCGACTGCCCCGGGCGATCGCGATCCGCTTCCTAACCGCCGGGGCGCTGTTCGTCGGCGGGGCGGCGGGGATCGAGATCGTCGCCAGCCGCATCATCGAGAGCGGGGGGCCCGAGGCGATGCTCCGTCTCCCGTATTCGCTCACCGTGTTCGTTGAGGAAGGATTGGAGATGGCCGGGGCCGCGCTGTTCCTCGTCTCCATCCTCAAACACGTCCGAGACCGCCACGGCGTTCCGCGGGTGGTCTGCCCCGGGCGGCCGGACGACGCCTGAGCTCCGCCCGAGTCGGAAGTCCGCCGCGGCGGCCTCAGCGGGCGTCGTCGGCGTCCGGGAACGCCGGCGGAACGGGCAGCGGCGGCGGGGCGGCGAACGGCTGCGGGAGTCCCCCGCCCCCGAACGGGGGCGATGCTGCGGCGTCGGAGTCCTCCGTGGGCTCGGACCGTCGGGGCGAGGCGGGAGGGACGAGCGCCGGTCCGCCGGCCCGCGGCGCCGGGGCGAACCCGGCCGGCGGGGCCGACTCGAACGGCGGCGGGGGCGGCTCGAACCCGGTGGGGTCCGGCTGGAACGACCGGGACGTCGGCGGGGCGGGGGCCGGCGGAATCGCCGGGGCGTCGAGATGGGGGGCGCGGTGTTCCGGCGCGATCAGCCCGGTGACGACGGAGCTCTCGTAGACCTCGGCGGGCAGTTCGCAGGAGTTGCCGACCGCCCCCGCCGGGGCCTCCCACCGGCCGCGACGCTCCGCCCGGTGGAAGTGGCGTTTGCCCCAGGCGCCGCGGTCCTCCTGCAGGGCGGCGGAGGCGCCCATCGGCGTCGGGGAGAGCGGGGAGGCCTCCAGCTCGCTGGCGGCGAACACCGCGATGCCCGTCTCCCGGCAGTCGCCGGAGTGGCAGGGGCCGATGATCTCCGGCGAGAGGAACACCAGCAGTTCGCTCTCCCGCACCTCGAAGTCCTGCTTGCGGAACAGCCGCCCGCAGACCGGCATGGAGCCGAAGAACGGCAGGCTGCTGACGGTCTTCACCTTGCTCCGCTGCCGCAGGCCGCCCAGCACCAGCGTTTCCCGATCGCCGACGCGCACCGTGGTGGTCGCCTCGCGGGTGTCGATGATCGGGGCGTTGGAATCCGGCGTGAACCCGCTGAGCACGCTGAACTCCGGGTGCACCTGCATAGTGATGGTGCGGTCCGCGGCGATGTGCGGGGTCACCTCCAGACGCACGCCCGCCTCGCGGAAGGAGGTCGTGCCGATCGCCCCGCCCAGCGCGCTCTGCGTGAGTTCCTGGTAGGGCACCTCGGTGACGATTTTGATGTCCGCCTTCTCATGGTTCAGAACGACGACGTTCGGGTCGGCCAGCAGGCGGCTGTCGGCGCTTTCGTTCAACGCCCGCAGCGTCGTGGTGAGGTCCAGGTAGCGGCTGGCGGTGTCGAACGCCGCCAGCCCGCCGGCCGCCGTCGGGCTGACCGCCCCCGCCGCGGTGACCCCGCTGAAGGTCAGTTCCTGCAGCGGGGAGCCGTCCGCGGCGAAGCCCCGGCCCCGCAGGCCGCCGTTCCAGTTGAGCCCCAGGTCGCGGCTGTCTTCGATCGCGCAGTCGTAGATCAGCGCCCGGATGCGGACCTGCACCCGCGGGACGTCCAGCTTCCGCACCGCCGCCTGAATGGCGGCGAGGTTCGCCGGGGTGTCCACGATCAGCAGCCGGCCCTCGTTGTCCATCGCGGAGACCCGCCCGTTCTCGCCCAGCAGCGGAACCAGCGTGGAGGCCATCGCCGTGGCCGGCACGTACAGCAGCTCCACGACGGTCGAGTCCATCGCCGGCCCGCCCGGCGCCGGACCGCCGGCGCCGGGGGGGCGGGTCAACAGCGCGCCGCCGGTCGTCGGCCCGGCGACGGAGGAGCGGTCCGCCGCGGCGGCGTCCAGCCGGGCCACCTGCGCCCGGATCGCGTCCAGCCGGGACGGGTAGTCGAACGCCACCAGCGCCCGGCCGGCAGGCATCGCGTGCACACGGCCCTCGGGGGAGAGCATCTCCTCCACAATCGGCAGCAACTGGGTCGGTTCGACCGACGGCGTGGCGAACACCTCGGTGGCCAGCAGCGGGTTCTGGGCCCCCAGGTCCGCGATCGGCACGACCACCAGCCCGTCGCCGACCGGTCGGTAGCCCAGCCCCCGGGAGAGCAGCAGCGTGTCCAGCACCTCGTGGACGGGGGCGTCGCGGAAGGCCATGTCCACGGTCCCGGTGAGCTCCTGGTTCACGACCAAGTTCAGCCCGGCGACCTCGCGGACGCTCATCAGCGCCTCCCGCAGCGGCACGCCCGGCAGCGTGAGCGTGACCCGGCGGTTCAGCTTTTCACGGGTCGCCTCGGTCAGCCCCGGGGCGGTGGAGAGGTCCGTCTGGGCGAACGCCCGTGGGGCGATCGCGGACGGGGAGACCGCCGCCAGCGCCGCCGCCAGCGCCGCGGACAGCCGGAACGCGGCGCAGATCCGCCCCGCGGCGACCGTCGCGGAGCGGCGGGGGGCGGTCGTGCGGGACATCGCCGGAGGGGATTGCGGGGGAGGCCGAAGGCGCCGGGGAATTCGGTCGCGTCGGTCCTATCGGCGGTCCCCCAGGCCGGAGACCGGCTCCACCCGGGCGACGCGGGCGGTTCCTCCAGACTCCCTAATCGGACCGCTGCGGGAGCGAACGACCGATCTCTGAGCGGGCCCCCCTCCGCGGCGCCCGCGGCGCATGCAAAACCGGCCCGGGGG
>NZ_JBINJD010000209.1:0-7339 GCF_043951915.1 Alienimonas sp. DA493
CGATCGCCGCGAACCGGTCCCGCGGCGGACCGGCGGAGGAACCCGGCGGGGGGGGGGACGGACCGATCACGAACGGCTCTCCCGGGACTCGGACGGCGTTCCGTCGTGCGGCGGGCGGTCGGTGCGGGCGAACGTCAGCCGGAAGCAGGCCCCGCCGGACTCCGCCCGTTCGGCCCGGATGCGGGCGTCGTGCAGGTCGACGATCCGGCCGACGATCGCCATCCCGAGTCCGGTGCCCTTCTGCTTCGTCGTGAAGAACGGCTCAAACACCCGCGCGGCCGCCGCCTCGTCCAGGCCGCGGCCGTCGTCACGGACGCACACGTCGAACTCGTCCCCGCGGCCGGGGCCGGAAACCACCTCCACCGTCACCGCCCCCGGCGCCGCGTCGTCGTCCGTCGCCCCCGCAGCGGGTTCCACGTCGGCGTCACCGGCGTCACCGGCGTCACCGGCGGCGGCGCGGCGGGCCTCGGCGACGGCGTCCAAGGCGTTCTCAAACAGGTTGCGGAACACCTGCTCCATGCGGAACGGGTCCACCTCGGCGGCGGCCGGATCCTGCTTGGCGCCGACTTCGATCAGCTCGACGGCGGCGGCCCCGTCGGCGGCCCGGCGGTCGGCCAGCGAGGCCCAGGCCCGGCGCCAGACGGTTCGCAGGCTCATCGGTTCCCGCCGCAGGGCGATGGGAGCGGCGTACTGGCGGACTTCCTCGTACAGCGTCGTCAGGTCGGACAGCGCCCGGCCGACCCGGTCGAGCGCCCGCTCCCCGCCGGGGCCGGCGTCCAGCGCCAGCACGTCCAGCCCGGCCCGGGCCCGTTGAAGTGCGTTGCGGCTCTCGTGGGCCAGCCCGGCGACCATCTGCCCGATTGCCGCCAGCCGCTCCGCCTGTACCGCCCGCTTCTCCGCCTCGCGGCTGGCGGTCACGTCGCGGATCAGCCAGACCTCGTGGTCGTGATACCGGTAGCCGGTCGTCTCCATGACCCGGTCGGTGCCGTCGGCGTGGCGGTAGGTCGTGGTGCGGGTCAGTTCGAACTGGTCGTCCCGGTCCGTCTCGTAGGCGGCCCGGGCGCCGGCGGGGTCGTCGGGATAGAGCGCCCCGAACCAGCCGTCGAGGGTGCTCAGCCGGTCCCGGGGGTAGCCGGTGATCCGCTGGACCGTCGGGTTGCACAGCAGCGTGCCGCCGGCCCGGTCGGCGTAAACCGCCCCGGCGGGGAGGTTTTCGATCATGAACCGAATCTGGAGTTCGCGGCGATCCAACTCCGCTTCGATCCGTTTCTGGTCAGTCAGGTCGCGGATGATGCCGGTGAACAGCCGGCGGTCGTCCAGCGTGACTTCGCTGACGGCTAGGTGCATCGGGAAGGTGGAGCCGTCCGATCGCAGCCCCTCCACCTGCCGGCCGATGCCAATGATGTGCGGCGTGCCGGTCCGCAGATAGCGGGCGACGTAGCCGTCGTGCTCCGCCCGGTAGGGGGACGGCATCAGCACGGCGACGTTCCGCCCCAGCAATTCGCCGGCGGTGTACCCGAACAGCCGCTCCCCGGCCGGGTTGATCGATTCAATCCGGCCGCGCTCGTCGATGGTCAGGATCGCGTCGACGGCCGCGTCCAGCACCCCCCGCAGGCGGGCCGCCGGCTCGGCGGCCCCTTCCCGGGCGGCCGCGGGCGGCGGGCCGGGCGGGTCGGGCGGGGGCACGGCGGGATCGGTCACGGCGGGACGGGCGGCTCGGCGGGGGGCAGAGAGTCGGGAAAACGGGAGCGACGCGGCGGCGCGCGGCCAGCCAGGGACCGGGCACGCCGCGTTCCGAACCGCCCCATATTTCCGCCCGCCGCCTGCCGGAGCGACCCCGCGACGCCGGATAGCCGCAGCGGCCGGACCCGATTCGACCGCACCGACGCCCTGGCTCGGCCGCCGCATCCGGCGTGCGGAACCGCACAGGCGTGCGGATCAAACTCGGCGCCCGCACGGCGCCCGCACGCCCGCCGGCGGGGGTGTGCGGCCCCGCGGCCGGCTGACGCACCCGCGGCCGCCGGACCGCGTTCAGCCCTGTGAAATAGTTCGGAATGGTCCGGCCGGCGGGCCGCCCGAGCCCACGAGAAACCGCGGCGGGACGGACTGGCACGCTCGGTGCGTTCGGGGCCGACCCGACGCCGGGGCGATCCGTTTCCCGGTCCGTACTCCCGCCGGCCGTTTCCGCCCGCGCATGAATCCTTCGACCTTTACCGCCGCCCCGGACGCCCCGCCGCAAGCCGGCGACCTCGCCCCCGCGGAGAAAGCCCTGTTCCCCTCCGCGGCCCCGACCGTCACCGACGCCCCGCGGCCGGAGGCCGGGTTCGAGGCGTTTATTTACGACGACGACATCGTCCGCAAATTCGCCTTCGCCACGCTCCTGTGGGGTTTGATCGCCACGCTCGCGGGGCTGATCGTCGCGGCGCTGCTCGTCTGGCCGACGGCCTCCTACGGGATCGAATACGTCAGCTTCGCCCGGTTGCGGCCGGTGCACACGAACGCGGCGATCTTCGCCTTCGCCGGCAACGCGATCTTCACGGCGGTTTATTATTCCACCCAACGGCTTTGCAAGGCCCGGATGTGGTCCCGGGCGCTGTCTCTGGCCCACTTCTGGGGTTGGCAGGCGATCATCGTCGCCGCGGCGATCACGCTCCCGCTGGGGATCACCCAGAGCAAGGAATACGCGGAATTGGAGTGGCCGATCGACGTCGCGATCGCCGTGGTCTGGCTCGGGTTCTTCGGCGTGAACTTCCTGATGACGCTGATCCACCGGCGGGAGCGGCACCTGTACGTCGCCCTGTGGTTCTATATCGCCACGATCGTCACCGTGGCTCTGCTGCACGTGTTCAACAACCTTGTCGTGCCGACCGGGCTGTGGAAGAGCGACAGCGTCTACGCCGGCGTGCAGGACGCCTTCATGCAGTGGTGGTACGGGCACAACGCCGTCGCCTTCTTCCTGACGACGCCCTTCCTGGGCCTGATGTACTACTTCCTGCCGAAGGCCGCCAACCGGCCTGTGTTCAGTTATAAGCTGAGCATCCTGCACTTCTGGTCGCTGGTGTTCATTTACATCTGGGCCGGGCCGCACCACCTGCACTATACGGCCCTGCCGGAGTGGGCCGGGACGCTGGGGATGCTGTTCAGCGTGATGCTGTGGATGCCGAGCTGGGGCGGGATGATTAACGGCCTGCTGACCCTGCGGGGCGCTTGGCATAAGGTCGCCGAGGACCCGGTGCTCAAATTCTTCGTGGTCGGCGTGACCTTCTACGGCATGGCCACGCTGGAGGGCCCGCTGTTGAGCGTCCGCAGCGTCAACGCGCTGTCGCACTACACCGACTGGACGATCGCCCACGTGCACTCCGGGGCGCTGGGCTGGAACGGCTTTCTCGCCTTCGGGATGCTCTATTGGCTCCTGCCCCGCATCTTCCAGACGAAGCTGTGGAGCGTGAAGCTGGCGACCTGGCACTTCTGGATCGGGACGCTGGGCATCCTGCTCTATATCGTTCCGATCTACGTCGCCGGCCTGACCCAGGGGCTGATGTGGCGGGCGCTGACGGAGACCGGGCAGCTGGCCTATCCGGACTTCCTGGAAAGCGTGCGGGCGGTCAAACCGATGTGGCACGCCCGCGTCGGCGGCGGGGCCCTGTACGTCGCCGGGATCGCGCTGATGGCCGTCAACTACTACATGACTTGGCGGACCCGGCCGGACGTCTACGACGAACCCGTCCACCGGGCCCGGCCGCTGGCGGCGACGCCGATTCACGATCCACCGCCGGCCCGGAGCCGGCTGGAAGGCGCCGGGGTGTTGGAGATTGGGCACACGCTCAGCCGGTTCTCGCAGCTGGTCTGGCACCGGAAATGGGAGCGGCTGCCGGTGTTCTTCACAGTCGCCACCACCGCCGCGGTGGTCGTCGCCACGCTGTTCGAGGTCGTGCCGACCTTCTTAATTCGATCGAACGTGCCCACGATTTCCACGGTCGAGCCGTACACCCCGCTGGAGCTGGCCGGGCGGGACATTTACGTCTCCGAGGGGTGTTATAACTGCCACTCGCAGATGATCCGTCCGCTGGTTGCGGAGACGAAGCGGTTCGGCGACTACAGCCTCGCCGGGGAGTTCGTCTACGACCGGCCGTTCCAGTGGGGCTCGCGCCGCATCGGGCCGGACCTGGCCCGGGAGGGCGGCAAGCAGAGCCACCTGTGGCACCTGACGCACTTCGAAGACCCGGAGGAATTCTCGCCCGGCTCGGTGATGCCCTCCTACGCCTACCTCATTGAGGAGCGGCTCAACTATAACCGCATCCCGGAGCGGGTGCGGAACGCCGAGCTGCTGGGCGCCCCGTACGACTTCGAAAGCGACGAGGCGATTAAAGCGGACGCGAAACGGCAGGCCGCCGAGATCGGCGAAGCGATCGTCGCGCAGCAGGGGCCGAAGGGGATGGAGGAACGCACGGTGATCGCCCTGATCGCCTACCTCCAGCGGCTCGGAACGGACCGCTACAAGACCGCCACGACCGACCCGGCGGACGTCGACACCCCGGCGGAGGCGCTCGCTCCGCAGCAGGACCTCTCCGCGGAGTAATTCCCGCCCCCTTCAACGCCCCACATATTCACCCTCGCCCCGACCGGTCGTTTCGATGCTTAAAGCCGTCGTTCGTCAACTCGACTTCACCTCCTACCAGGAGGTCGCCCTGGCGCTGTTCGTGGGCTGTTTCGTGCTGATCGCCTTCGGCGCCGCCCGCCTCAGCCGGGGGGCGACGGACCGGTTCTCCGGCATCCCGCTGGAGGACGACGTGGTGAACGACCCCCGCTAACGGCCCCGTCGGCTTTTTTATTCCCGCCGCCTCTCCGCCCTGCCGACCCGTGACCGCTTCCGCCCCGCCCCCCGACGACCCGCCCGCCGCCGACGATTCGGCCGACACGAACGCCGTCGCCGCCGCCGACGCCGTCTCGAACGCCGCCGCGGAAACGCCCGCCGGCGGGCCGCCCGCCGCGGACGGCGGCTACCTGCCGGACGATCCGTTGACCGGGCACAGCTACGACGGGATCGAGGAGTACGACAACCCGATGCCGGCGTGGTGGAAGAACGTCTTCTGGGCGACGATTATCTTCAGCGTCCTGTACGCCCCGATCGTCTATTCGCAACTGCTCGACGCGGGCGTGTTGAGCCGCTACGAGCGGGCGAAGGTGGCCAATATCCGGCTGCAATTCGCCGATCTGGGCGAACTGACGGCCGACGGGCCGACGGTCGCGCGATTCGTCGGGGACGAGCGGTGGGAGGCCGTGGGCGAGTCGATTTATCAATCGCACTGCGTGTCCTGCCACGGCACGGACGCGTTGGGGTTGGTCGGCCCGAACCTGCGGGACGAGCAATATAAACACATCTCCAAAATCGGCGACGTACCTAAGGTCTTGCTGGAGGGCGCCGCGAACGGGTCGATGCCGGCGTGGCAGAACCGGCTCAGCGAGAACGAAATCGTGATGGCCTCCGCCTACGTCGCCGGCCTGCGGGGAACCGCCGGCGGGGCGGGCAAAGCCCCGGAGGGCCGCGAGATCCCGCCCTGGGACCTGCCTGTCGGGCCGGCCGACGCCGAGCCGGCCGTTCAATAGCTGCGTTTGATTCCAAATAATTTCCGCCTCCTGCACCGCCTCGATGGCCGCCAACTCCCGTCCGACGCTCTCCGTGATCGCCGCCCCCGCCGCGGGCGGGCGCTACGGTGGGTCCGGCGGGTGTGCCGACTGTAAGGGGGCGAAGGGCGCCGCGCCGCGGCCGTCGTTGGCCGCCGGGCTGGAGCACACCGCCGCGCCTTGCGGCGGGCCGCTGCTGGAGGCCCCGGACCGCGTGTTGCCGACGCTGGAGCGGGACGGGACCCGCCGGTGGGTCAGCCCGCGGCTGGCGAAGGGGTCTTGGTGGCGGCTCCGTCGGGCGGTGGCGTACGTGCTGATGGCGGTGTTCGTCGTTACGCCGCACCTGCGGTGGGGCGGGGAGCCGCTCGTGCTGTTGGACGTCGCCCGCCGGCGGTTCCTGCTGTTCGGTCACGAGTTCCTGCCGACCGACACCCCGCTGCTGGCCCTGTTGGCGGTCGCGACGGTGCTGAGCGTGATGTTCGTCACCGCGGTGTTCGGCCGGGCGTGGTGCGGGTGGGCCTGCCCGCAAACAGTGTTCTTGGAATTCCTGTTCCGCCCGCTGGACCGCCTGTTCGGCGGCACCGCCGGGCGGGGCGGGCCGAACAAGAAAAACCTGCCGGCGTGGCGGGGTGTGGCCCGGGTGGCGGTCAGCGTGATCTTCTCGCTGATCATCGCCCACTCCTTCCTGGCCTTCTTCGTCGGGACCGAGGCGCTGGCCCGTTGGGTCCGGCAGAGCCCGTTGGAGCACCCGACGGCGTTCCTGGTGATGGCCGGGGTGACGGTCGCCTTCCTGGCGAACTTCCTCTGGTTCCGGGAGCAGTTCTGCACCGTCGCCTGCCCGTACGGGCGGTTCCAGTCCGTGATGCTGGACCGGCAATCGCTGGTCGTGGCGTACGACGTCGATCGCGGGGAACCCCGCGGCAAGGGCAAGCGGCGACCGGGCACGCCGACGGAGAACCTCGGCGACTGCATCGAGTGCGGCTGGTGCGTGGCCGTCTGCCCGACCGGCATCGACATCCGCGACGGGCTCCAGATGGAGTGCGTGAACTGCACCCAGTGCGTGGACGCCTGCGACGAGACGATGCGGCGGATCGGCCGCCCGCCGGGGCTGATCCGCTACGCCTCGCAGGAGACAGTCGAGGGCGGCCGGTACCGCTTCTGGCGGGCCCGGACCGTCGTGTACCCGCTGCTGGTCGTCGTCGTCGGATTCCTGTTCGTGCTGGCGCTGGATCGGGCCACGGGGCTGAACGCCTCGCTGTTCCGCGGCCCGGGGCAGCCGTTCACGGTAGTCGCTGGGGAGGAAGCCGCCGCCAATGAGGAAGCCGTCGTGCGCAACAGCGTGCGGTTGCGGCTGGCGAACCGGACCGGGGAGCCCCGCACCTACACGATCACGCCGATTGCCCCGCCGGGGGTGACCGCCGAACTGCTGGACGGCCCGCCGACGCTCGACCCCGGGGAGACGGACGTGGTCCCGGTTCTGTTCGCCTTCCCGCGGGCGATCGCCGGCCCGACCGGCCGGGCGGCGGCGACGTTCACGGTCGCCGACGACGCCGGCAACGCCCGCGAGTTGGAGTTCCGCCTGATCGGCCCCGCCGGCCCCGTTGATCCCCGCCCGACCGCCCCCGCGGACGCCCCGGAAACCACCCGATGATTCTCTCGACCAGCCTCGCCCCCGCCGACGACTTCCCCGCTGACGGAACCCCCACCGCCACGC
>NZ_JBINJD010000020.1:0-48193 GCF_043951915.1 Alienimonas sp. DA493
CGGTCCACCGAAGGCCGCGGACCGCCGGGCGATCCTGTACCTGCACGGCAACGGCGGGGACCGGCGGATCCGACTGAGCGAGACGGACGCCTTCAACGCCCTCGGTTGGGACGTCGTGCTGTTCGACTATCGCGGCTACGGCGAGAACCCCGGCTCCCCCAGCGAAGCCGGACTGCGGCGGGACGGCCGGGCCTTCTGGGAGGCGACGCGACAACTCGGCTACCCGCCGGAGCGGATCGTGATCGCCGGGACGAGCCTGGGCGGGGGCGTGGCGACGCCGCTGGCGGCGCACCTGTGCGAGGCCGGCACGCCGCCGGCCGGGCTGCTGCTGCGAAGCACGTTCGATTCGCTGGTCAGCGCCGCCTCGTACCGGTTCTCGTGGCTGCCGGTGGGGTTGCTGCTGCGGGACCGATTCGACTCGGCGGCCGCGGCCGGGCGGGTGACCTGCCCCGTGTTTCAGGCCCACGGCGAAGCGGACGGCATCGTGCCGGCGGAACTCGGCGAGCGGCTGTTCGCGGCGTTCCCGTCCGAGAGCGAACACGGCGCTCCCAAGCGGTGGCTGGCGTTGCCCGCCACAGGGCACAACGCCGTGCGGACGGAGGGCGGAGCGGCCTACGCGGCCGCGGAACGCGCCTTCCTGACCGACGTGCTGCCCGCGGAGTGAGCGGCGGCGTCAGGAGAACATGGAGTCGACGCCCGTCGCCTCGAAGGCGTGCGGCAGGTGGGTCACGACCGGCTCGCCGCCGTCGGCGGGGGTCACGACTTCCACCACGTCGAATCGGCAGGCGGCCTCGCCGAGCAGGCCCTCCGCCTTGAGGAACGCCAACGCGGAGCGGGTGATCTGCCGCTGCTTGGCCGGCGTGACGGCCTCCGCCGGACGGCCGAAGCGAGGAGCCTCCCCGGCGGCCGCGGTGCGGGTTTTCACCTCGCAGAAGACGAACCGGCCGTCGCCGTCGCGGCCGATCAGGTCCAGTTCCCCGCAGCGGGTCCGGCGCTGCCGGTGCAGGATCTTCACCCCGGCCTCCCGCAGCGCCCGCTCCGCAATCCGCTCTCCGCGGTCGCCGAGCAGACGGTTGCGGAGGCCTTGGAGCACGTTACCCGTTCTCCGTGGGGCCGGATGCGGAAGCGAGGTCCTCTTCCACCTTTGTCACCGCCTCGTGATCGAACCAAACGGGAGACCCACTGAGACCGAACCCCACCGCCAACCCATTCCGTGCAGTCAGCGTGTGCGGATTATCGACTTCAAAATGACTGCCGTCGTTGAATCGGATTGTGAACGGGCGAAAAGGCCGCCGATCACAAAGCCGGTTGACGGTATCAGTGAAGTACTCCGCGTGCATCACACCGCGTCCTTGGCCTCGACCTCGCCCTTGCGGGGGGCGCGTTCGCGGAGGCGGGTGGCCTTGCCGACGCGGTCGCGGAGGTAGAACAGCTTCGCCCGGCGGACGCGGCCGTGCCGCTTCACTTCCACCTTGGCGATTTTGGGGCTGTTGGTCGGAAACTGCCGTTCGACGCCCTGCCCGGCGACGATCCGGCGGACGGTGAACATCTCCCGGGTGCCGCTGCCGCGGGTGGCGATCACAACGCCCGTGAAGATCTGAATCCGCTCCTTCTCGCCTTCCAGGATGCGGGTGTGCACGTCGACGGTATCGCCGACCGCGAAGCGGAGCGGTTTCTCCCGCAGGCTGGAGGCTTCGGCGGCGTCGAGGAGGGGGTGGCGCATCGGAAACGGGGCGGGCAGGCGGACGGCGGTTCGCGGCGAACCGACCGTCGAACGATCGGGAATGGGCGGTTTCTAAACTACAACTCTCGCCCGGCGGAGCGGGCGTCGCTTTGCTGCTCGCGCCAAGCGGCGATTTTGGCGTGATCGCCGGAGAGCAGCACGTCCGGGACGGTCAGGCCCCGGAAATCGCGCGGGCGGGTGTATTGGGGGAACTCCAGCCGGCCCGGCGCGCTGTGGGAATCGTAACGGGCGCTGTCGGCGTCGCCAAGGACGCCGGGGATCAGTCGCATGCAGGCTTCGATCAACAGCATCGCCGGGACCTCCCCGCCGTTGAGGACGAAGTCCCCCACGCTGATCTCCCTCGGCTGCAAACCGACCTTCACCCGATGATCGAACCCCTCGTAGCGCCCGCACAGCAGGATCAGCCGCGGCTTCGTCGCCAGCTCCTCCACGAGCGGCTGGGTGAGCCGCTCGCCGGTGGGGGTGAGCATCAGCAACTCGCCGGGCGTCTCCGCCTGTTCGCACCGCACGGCCTCCACGGTGTGGAAGACGGGCTGGCAGGCCAGCAGCATGCCGGGGCCGCCGCCGTAGGGGCTGTCGTCGACGCGGTGGTGCTTGTCGAGCGTGCGGTCGCGGTAGTTCCACAACCGCACGTCGATCAGCCCGCGGTCAATCGCCTTGGCGACGAGGCTTTCGGAGAGAAAGCCGTCGAACAGCCCGGGAAAGAGGGTGCAGACGTCGAAGCGCATGGCCGGGCGGGACCCGGAAATCAAAATGTCGAATGACGAATGACGAAACGGTTTCGGGTTTCGTCATTCCTCACTCGTCACCCGTCATTCCGCGGCGGCTTCTTCCGCGGGAGCCTCCTCGGTCGCCTCGGCCGTTTCCTCGGCGGGAGCCTCCTCGGCGGGCTTTTCCTCCTCCTTCGGAGCGGTCAGCGGCGGCGGAGCCTTGGCGGTGCCGAAGTCGTTCTTCTTCACCTTCTTGATGAGGACGCCAACCTTGTGGCTCGGCTGGGCGCCGACGCCGACCCAGTAGTCGACCCGCTCCATGTCCAGCTTCACCCGCTTGGACTTGTCGGGGACCATCGGGTCGTAGTGGCCGATCTCCTCGATGGCCTTGCCGTCCCGCTGGACACGGGAGTCCATCACGCAGATGCGGTAGAACGGACGGTGCGTGCGCCCGAGGCGCTTCATGCGGATACGAACAGCCATACGACGGGTCGGGGAGAGGGAGGAGGCGAGGGTCGAAAACGGAGTGGTTGAACGGGGTGCGAGCTGGCCCGAACGGGAGCGGCCCGCGGACGAATCAGCGGTTCTTCTTGCGGCTCTTTTTGGCGAGCTTTTTCTTGCGCTTGCGCTCCGCGCGGAGCTTGGCGAGATCGGTGTCGGCCTTGGTGGACTGCTTGCGAGTCTGGAGCTGCCCGCCGGGGTTGGCGGACATCTGCCCGGCGAGCCCCTTCACCGCGGCCATGCGATCCCGCATGCCGAGGCCGGCCATGTTCTGCATCATGCCGGACATCCCCTTGAAGTCCTTCAGCAGCTTGTGGACTTCGTGCGGCTGCACGCCGGAGCCGGCGGCGATGCGGTTGCGGCGGGAGCGGTCGATCCGGTCCGGGTTGAGCCGCTCCTCCTGGGTCATGGAGCCGATCATCGCGTTGACGCGGCCGACCTCGCGGTCCATGTCGGCGCTCGGGTCCATCTCCGCGAGCTGCCCCATGCCCGGGATCATCTTCATCACGGACCGCATCGACCCGAGCTTACTGATCTGCCGCATGGCCTTCTGGAAGTCCAACAGGGTGAACTTCCCCTCGGCCATCCGAGCCTGCTGCTCGGCCATCTCGTCGGCGTCGAACTCCCGCTGGGCCTTCTCCAGCAGGGTCGCCATATCGCCGCCGCCGAGGATGCGGCCGGCCATGCGGTCGGGATGGAACGCCTCCAGCCCGTCCAGGGTCTCGCCGGTGCCGACGAACTTCAGCGGGACGCCGGTGACGGCCTTGATCGACAGCGCGGCGCCGCCGCGGGTGTCGCCGTCCATCTTGGTGAGGACGACGCCGTCGAGCTCCAGCGCCTCGTTGAACGCCTTGGCGCTGTTGACGGCGTCCTGGCCGGTCATCGCGTCGGCGACGAGGAACGCGGCGTCCGGGCCGACCTTCCGGTCGATCGCGGACAGTTCCCGCATCAACTCTTCATCGACGCCCAGCCGGCCGGCGGTGTCGAGGATCACGACCCGCGTTTCGCCGTTGCGCTTCGCCTCCTTGACGCCGTTCTGACACACCTTCACCGGCGTGCTGTTCGCCGGATCCTCGGTGTAGACGGGCACGCCGACCTGCTCGCCGAGCGTTTTCAGCTGCTCAATCGCGGCGGGGCGCTGAAGGTCCGCCGCGACCAGCATCGGGGCAAAGCCGCCCTTCTTCAGGGCCCGGGCCAGCTTGCCGCAGGTGGTCGTTTTGCCGGCGCCCTGCAGGCCGCACATCATCAGCACGGTCACGCCGTCCCGCTTCACGCCGATCTGGGCGGCGGGGGAGGACGGTTTGAAGTCGCTATCCGGATCGCCGCCCATCAGGACGACGAGTTCCCGATAGACGATGCCGACGATCTGCTCGCTGGGCTTCAGCGACTTGAGCACCCGGTCGCCGACGGCCTGTTCGGAAACCCGCTTGGTGAAGTCGCGGGCGACGTCGTAGGCGACGTCGGCTTCCAGCAGCGCCTGCCGGACCTGCCTCATGCCCTCCCGGACGGTCGCCTCCGTGAGGCGACCGCGGTCGATGAAGGACATCGCCTTTTGCAGGCGCTCGGAGAAACTCTCGAACAAGGCGGAGGCGGGGGAAACTCTCGACGGAACGCCCGCGGGGCGGGCGCAGAACGGGGCGGCGGCGGGAAGTCCGGCAGGGTATCCGCCAAACCGCGTCCGGACAACGCAGCGGGCCGCGCTCCCGCCGATCGGGCGGTCCCGCCCTCCCTCCGGCGGCGGCGAACGCCCCCGTTCCGGCCGTCACTCCGCCGCCTCGCCCCTCGCCACTTCCGCCCTCGCCTCTTCCGTGGACGCCGGAACCACCCCGCCGCCGGCGTCGGAGCCGGCGAGGGCGGCGAGCAGCGTGCGACGGCGAGCCCGCGCCGCCTCGTTCGTTGGCTCCGGAGCCCGTTCCAGCGCCCGCCGGGCCTCCCGCGGCCGGCCGCCGGCGGCGAGGGCGAAGGCGAGGTCCGACTCCGCCGCCGACCCGGCCCCGGCGGCCTTCAGGCAGGCCAGCGCCTCCTCCGTCTCCCCCAGCCGGGCGAGCGTCGCCCCGAGGTTGCCCCGGGCCGCGGCGTGGGCGGGGTCCAGCGCGAGCGCCTGCCGCAGGTTCCGCTCCGCGGCCGGCAGATCGCCCCGCAGCAGGTCGAGGTAGCCGACGTCCGCGAACAGGTCCGGGTCGCCGGGCTTCGCCTTCAGGGCCCGCTCGAACAGTTCTGCGGCCTCCCCCGGACGCCCCTGGCGGCAGCGGACGACGGCGAGGCGGTGCAGCGCGTGGGCGTGCTCCGGGTCCGCGGCGAGGGTCGCCTCGTAGGCCTCGGCGGCGGCGTTCCACTCGCCGGCGGCCTCCATCGAGCGGGCCAGCGAAAGCCGCACGTCGGTACGCTGGGCCTCCGTCAGGTCCGCCGCGGGGACCGAGCCGCCGGGCGTCATCAAGGCGGAGGCCAGATCGGAGGCCGACGGCGCCGCGGACCGGCAGCCGGCCGCCGCGAGCGCCGCAGCGCACGCCGTCAGGAAGAGAACGCCGCGAACGCTCATCGCGGCGCCCCGGTCGCGGGAGGAGCGGCCGCGGCGCCCGCCGCGGTGGGGCTTTGGGCCGCGCTGCCGAATACGTCGAAACGGGTTCGCAGCTTTCCCCCGCTGCCGGTGAGGATCAGCAGGTTGCGGTAGACGAGTTCGGCGTCGGCGCCCGCCAGACCGGTGGCCGGGTCGGGCACGATCACCACCCGCTCCGGCGGCACCGGGAAGGCGCCGCCGGCCAGCAGCTCGGCGACCCGCGCCCGCCGGGCGGCGGCCAACGCGGCGGCGTTCGGCTCCCACCGGGCCGGCGGTTCGAGCAGCACCGGCCGGGCGTGCGACGGCAGCCGGGCCGCGATCCGGGCGAGATGCCGCAGCCCCCCGGGGCTCAACTCGGCTTGGCCGGCGAGGAAGTCGGAGCGGTGGAGCACGTCCAACGCCGCCTCGCCGTTGCGGACCTGAGCGTCCATCGTGGCGTGCACCGAGTCCCCCAGCGGGGGCGGCTGGAAGACGGCTTCGTAGTGATAGGGCGGGCCGATCTTCGAACCGCGCTCGTGCGGCCGCCGTGACGGCGGCGGCTCCGCGAAGACGGGAACCCCCGGCTCGATGTAGGCGGCCTCCGCAGGAACGGAGCCGGAGGGGGGAGGGAACGACACGGCGGCCGGCAGTTCCGCCGGCGGGGCCGCCAGGGTGGGCACAGCGGCGTAGCCGGAAGCCGGCTCGGCGGACAGCGTGGGGATGTCGGCCGCGCCCGGCGGTGCCGGGGGGGCGGCCAGGCAGACGCACAGCAGGGGCACGGCGGGGATCATCGGCTCTCCCCCGGCGGCGGCGGGCAGGCGCTGAAGCCGTGGGCGGCGTTCAGGTAGAGGTCGTCCAGCTCCATCGCCCGCTCCACCCCCAGGGCGTCGGCCCAGGCGGCGGTCGAGCGGTACTGCCCCTGCTGGTAGAGGGCTTCGAGATGTCCCAGGGCGTAGAACTCGAAGTCGTCCGGTTCGTGCGTCAGGTCGCCGGGCCGCGGCGGAACCTGGCAGGGATCCATCGGCTCCACGAGGTAGGGCGTGACGAGGATCACCAGTTCCTTCTCCGTCCGCCGCATCGAGTTGTTGCGGAAGAACGCCCCGATGTACGGCAGGTCGCCGAGCCCCGGGATCCGGCCGGTCGTGCCGGTGATCTCCAGTTGGAGCAACCCGCTGATCGCCAGCGTTTGTCCGTGCTGGAGTTGCACCACGGTGCTGGTGCGACGCTTGTTCAACGCCGGGACGCGGAACCCCTGCAGGGTGATGCCCTGGGCGAAGTCGAGGGAGGAGACCTCCGGAGCGACCGACAGCCGCACGGTGTCGCCGTCGATCAGAAAGGGGATGAAGGTGAGGCCGACGCCGAACTCGCGGTAGGCCACCGTGATCACGCTGCCGACGCCGCTGGAGGCCTGCGGGACGGGGATGGGGAACTCGCCGCCCGCCAGGAAGCTGGCTTCCTGGCCCTGCAGGGCGACGAGGTTCGGCTCCGCCAGCACGCGGAACAGATCGTTCCGGCGGAGGGCGGAAAGGAAGATGCTGAAGTCCCCGCCGCCGAAGACGCCGAACAGCGGGGTGCCGGCGGTCAGCAGGTTCGTGACGGAGAGCGGGTCGGCGCTCATGCTCGCCGAGACGCCCCCGCCGGCCGAGGAGCCGGCGCTCCCGCCGGACCCGGTCGTGCCGGCCGAGGAGCCGCCGGAGTTGAACGGCAGGTCGCCGGAGACGTTCGAGCCGAATCCGCCGCCGTCCGTCTGGGCCAGAAAGCTGATCCCCAGCTCCCGCAGGGCGGTGCGGTTCAGCTCCGCCACCTGAACCTTCAGCAGGACCTGTTGCGGCCCCGGCACGCGCAGCAGGTTGATCACCCGCGGCGGCGTGATCTCGGCCTGTTCGCCCAGTTGGGCGAAGGCGGGCAGCGCCGGCGGCTCCCCGGCGGCGGCCGCGGCGGTGCGACGAATCACGATTTCCGCCGGCTCCCCCGGCCCCGGCGGTCCCCCGGCGTCCAACGAGAGCAGGTAGGCGTTCACCGCCTGTACCACCTGGGCGGCCTGCCGGGAGTCCCGCACCTGGCCCTCCACCACGATGTGGTCCCGAACCTGCCCGAACCGCACGTCCGCGTCCGGAAACATCGCCCGCACCCGCGCCTGCAAGAGGTCGAGGTCCGCCGTCACGGCGACCTCCATCGAGGTCACCGTGCCGTCCTTCGCCACGATCGACAGGTCCGTCACCCCCATCCGCCGGCCGTACAGCCGGACGCGGTGGGCGTCGATCACCTCGACGCTCAACACCCGCTCGTCCCCCGCGGCGACGGCGGACTGGGGCGAGGGCGACAGGGATTCGTAGGCGCTCTCCGGCAGCGGCTTCTCCAACGTGAGGATGCGACTGCGGTCCACCCCCACCTCAAAGCCGCCGCCCGGCTCGCTCACGTTCGACACCCCCGCCGGCAGACGGTCGACGACCTCCGGCATGATCCCGTCCGCGTTCGCCCCGACGCCGCCCGCCGCGAGCGGCGCCGGCAGCGGGATCGGCTGCGGCACCGCCAACGGCGCCGGAGCCCGCAGCTCGCGCAGATCCGCTTCCTGAGCCGCCGCGGGCGCAGGCAGTCCGACCCCCCCCCCGAGCAGCAGACCGGCGAGCGTGGCGATGCGAAGCAACGAACGGCGCCGGCGGAGAAACGGGGAGGGCCCCGCCCGCGAAGCGGCGAGGCAAACCTTGCCGGTGATATCGGTCGCAGCGGCTCCCGCCTCCCGGACAATCCGCGGCGAGCGAAGAATCCGGGCGAAGTTCGCCCCGTCGGCGGTCTGCGGCGGTCCAAGCCCCGGCCGGCGGGCTCCGGGCCGCTCCGCCCGCGTCCGTTCCGCCGCCCCGCATGTCCCGTTCGTTTCGCGTCTTGTGCCTCGCCTGCACCGGCGTCTTCGAGGCGCTCACGGTCGCCGGCCGGCTGCTGACCGGCGGGTCGGCGGCGGAGTGGATCGCCCGCACCGAGCCCCCGCTCTGGCTCCGCGTGCATCACATGTTCTGGGCGATCCCCATCGCTGCGATCGCGGCGGCCGTGCGGGATCGCGCTCCGCGGTGGGGTCGGGCGCTGGGGGCGATCGCCGTCGGACTGGTCGCCAGCGATTTGCTGCACCATTTCGTCGTGTTGCCGCTGTGGGTCGGGAACGTCGGCTGGCATTGGCCGTGAGCGCCCCCCCGGCGGAGCGGACCGGCCGGGGTCGGGGCGTCGCCGAACCGCGGCGCGGGTTCTTTCCCCCCGCGCCGCCGGGCGTTACCGTTTGCGTTCCTTTCCCGCTCGCCCCGCTGACAGGCCGCTCCTCCGATGGATCCCGACGAAATCCTCCTCGACGCCGAAGAGCGCATGGGTAAGGCGGCGGACGTGTATCAGCACCAGCTCACCGGCATTCGCACCGGCCGGGCCAGCGCCGGGCTGGTGGAGAGCGTGCGGGTCGACCTGTACGGCAGCCCCACGCCGCTGAAGCAGTGCGCCACGATCAGCACGCCGGAGCCGCAGCAGATCGCCATCCGCCCCTACGACGCCAGCCAGATCAACGCGGTGGTCAAGGCGATTCAGGCCAGCGACCTCGGTCTGGCCCCCAACAGCGACGGCCGGATGGTGCGGCTGAACGTCCCGCCGCTCTCCACCGAGCGCCGCAAGCAACTCGTCTCCCGGGTCAACTCGCTGGCGGAGGAGGCGAAGATCTCCATCCGCAACGTCCGCCGCGACGCCAACAAGAGCGCCGACGGACTGGAGAAGGAGATCGGCGAGGACGAGGTGAAGCGGGTCAAGGACGAGGTGCAGGAACTCACCAAGAAGTACGAAAGCAAAGTCGCCGACGCGGCGAAGGCCAAAGAAGAAGAGGTGATGGAGGATTGACCCGAAGGCGGAAGGGCGAAGGCGGAGGGCGGAAGGCACGACCCCGGCCCGCCAAATTCCTCCGCCTTCCGCCCTCCCCCCTCCGCCATCGTTCATGTCCTACCGCACACTGAAGCGGCTGCTCGGCGAGACGAGCCTGGAGCGCAAGTGCCGGCTGCTGTTCGGCAGCGGGTTGCTGGCCCTCATCATCGGCTCCTTCCTGCTGTACCGCGGGTTGAACCGGCGGGTCGTGTGGGACCAGAACCGCGACGTCGCCCGGCTGCACGTGGGCTCCGTGCTGCGGGAGTTCCACGACCGCCTGAAGCAGACCGGCGGCGACGCGGACGAGGCGGCCTCGCAGGGGGACTTGGCCGACTTCGCCCCCGCCACGCTGCCGGACGACCTGCGGGGCTATCTCTACCGCGTCTACGCCCCGGACCCCAGCCGGGCCGACGCCCTGCTCACCCCGCCGGACGAGGAGGGCCTGGACGCCCTCGCCGACCTGCGGGCCGGGGAAGAAGAGGTGACCCGCATCGAGGAGACCGGGGACGGCCCGCGGTTCCACTTCTACGCCGCCGCCCGCAACGACCCCGCCCGCTGCGCCCAGTGTCACACGGGGGCCGAGCCCGGGGCGCTGCTGGGGGCGGTGCACGTCACGCTGCCGCTGGGCCGCACCCGGGCCAGCCTCGCCCGCAACGACGTCTTCCTGCTGACGACCGGCGTGGTGACCGCCGTGCTGGCGATGCTCGCCGCCTGGGCGATCGTGCGGTACGTGATCGTCAAACCGGTGCTGCACCTCAAGGAGGTCGCCGACGAGATCGCCCGCGGCACCCTCGACCGCCGCAGCGACATCCGCACCGGGGACGAATTTGAGGAGCTGTCCCAGGCGTTCAACCGAATGCTCCGCCACCTCATCACCCTGCAGGACGAACTGCGGGACAAGAACGTGGAGCTGGACGCCCGGGCCGACCGCCTCGCCCAGGCGAACATGGAGCTCTACGAGACGAACCGCCTCAAGGACGAGTTCCTCGCCACGATGAGCCACGAGCTGCGGACGCCGCTCAACAGCATCCTCGGCTTCAGCGAGGTGTTGGAGCAGTCCCCCTCGCTTGACGGCAGGCAGAAGAAGTGGGTCGGCAACATCCGCAACGGCGGCCGCGATCTGAAGGTGCTCATCGACGACATTCTCGATCTGGCCAAGATCGAGAGCGGCAAGCTGGACGTGAACTGCGGCCCGGTCGACCTGGAACGCCTCTGCCATCGCCAGGCCGACGCCCTGCGGCCGATCGCGGAGCGGAAGGGGATCGAGCTGACCGTCGAGATGGACCGCTCCCTGCCGGAGCTGCACCAGGACGCCGGCAAGCTGCAACAGATTCTCAACAACCTGCTCTCGAACGCCCTGAAGTTCACCCCCTCCGGCGGTCAGGTGCGGGTCCGCGGCCGCGACCTCGGCCCGCGGGACCGCCGCGGCGGGGCGCTGATCGGCCCCATCGGCAGCGGCCGGCACGCCGGCCGGTGGTTCGAAATCGCCGTGGAGGACACCGGCATCGGCATCCCGCTGGAGGATCAGGCGGCGATCTTCGAGAAGTTCCGCCAGGCCCGCGGCCCCTCCGCCGACGGCCGCGCCGCCGACGCCATGACCCGCGAGCACGGCGGCACGGGGTTGGGGCTCTCCATCGTCAAAGAACTCTGCCGCCTGCTGGGCGGCGAGGTGACCTGCACCAGCGAGTACGGCCGCGGCAGCCTGTTCACCGTGCGGCTGCCGGTCCGCTGCCCGGACCCGGAACCGCCCGGCCCCGCCGAGGAGCCGGGCGAACTGCGACTGCCGCATTCGCCCGCCGCCAAGGCGTGACCGTCGAACGGGGGCCTACTTCGTCGGGGCGACTTCGGAGTCGAACACCCGCACGGTCTTCCAGTTCGCCTTCTGTTCCTCGATGAACTCCAGGTGCCGGGGGGCGACGGCGTATTTGTCGTGGGCCTCCTTCGAGTCGAACACGACCAGCAGCGAGACGTCGAAGGTCTGGTCGTTCACCTCCCGGGCGAACTCCTCGGCCCGCGGGCCGGCGGCGAAGTAGACCGTGCCCTCGTGGCCGGTGAGGTACTTCTGGCAGGCGGCGACCAGTTCGGCCCGCCCCTCGGGGGTGGACTCGTTGAGGGTGAAGTAGACGCTGTGGTTGATCATCGGCGAGGCGGACGGGGCGGAAGCGGAATCGTCGCCCAGCAAAGCGGCCGGGGCCGCCGCCAGCAACGCCGCGGCGGCGCAGGACAGTCCGGCGGCGAGAACGAACCGGCGGGAGGCCGGACGGGACGAAACGGCGGCGGAATCGGACATCGTTGCGCTCGGGGGCGAGGGGGAAACGGGGGCGGAGCAGCATGAGCGACCGCCCGCCGGAGTTCGACCGGAGCCGCGTCCGGAGAAAATTTCCGCAGAATCGGAGCAATCGTCCTCAAGGTTCGAGACCGAAGGGTCGATTCGTTCGGTGCGGGGCGCCTGTCGCGCCCCAACCGTTCGCCCGCCGTCGTTTCCCGCCCCCCGGCCGTCGCCGGTCGCCGGCGCGTGGAACGGCCGCTGACCGACCCGCAAAGGGATTTCGATGCTCCTCCTCCCCGTCTCCGCCCGGCGCCGTGCGGCCACCGCGTTCGCCGGCGCCCTGGGAACTTTCGCCTCCCTCGTTCCCGCCGCCGTCGGGGCGGAATATGCCGAGTACCTCCCCCCGGCGTTGCCGCAGAGCGTGAGCTTCACCGACGCCGCGGTGCAGCCGGCCGGGTACGTGCAGGCGTCCCCGGTATTGCGGAGCAGCGGTCCCGCCGTCGGGTCGCTCGGCCGGCCGCTGGGCCCGGGGGCGTACGGCCCGCTCGTCGCTCCGCCGCGGCTGCGGGGGACCGTTCCGCCCCGCCCGTTCCCCTTCTACGACGGCCCCCGCCGAATCAGCGGTTTGCCGGCCTACCGGCCGTTCGGACTGCCGATGCTGTCCGAGGTCGGCGCCGCGATCGGGGCGGGCGTCGGGGCCGTGGGAGCGGGCGTCGGGGCCGTGGCGGACAACATCCTGCTCGGTCCGGTCGGCACCCCGCTGTGCGGGGCCGGCGCCTGCCCGCCGAGCCGCGTGCCGCCGCCGACCTGCGTCGTGCCGCAGCTCGCCTTCGAACCGCTGACCGCCTGCCCGCCGCCCGCCTGCGTCACCCCGCTCTGCCCGCCCCCGCCGGTCTGCGCCGCCCCGGAGCCGATCTGCGCCGCTCCCCCCGCGCCGAGCTGCGTCGCCCCGCCCGTCTGTGCGGCGCCGCCGGTGTGTGCCGCCCCGCCCACGTGCGACGTGGAATTGGTCCCCCAGACGACCACGAAGTACGCCCGCCGGGAGTGCGTGACCTGGAAAGAGGTGGAGTGCGTCGCCTACCGCGACTGTAAGGAGGAGTACGTCGAACCGGTCTGCCGCACGGAGCATCGGGTGGTCGACCGCGGGTGCTGGAAGAAGATCTGGGTGCCGAATTTGGTGACCGAGGAGTACACCACCACCGACTACGTCCGCCGCTGCCGCGTCCGCCGCGTGCCCTACACCTACACCAAGCAGGTCGCGGAGCGCTGCGAGAAGCTGGTGCCCTACTGTGCGACGACCTACGTCCCCCGGCCCGTCTCCGCCTGCCTGCCGGAGCCGGACTGCGGCGCCCCGGACCTGATGCCCCGCTACCCCAGCCTCGGCCCGGCCGACGTGCCCCCCGGCGCCCCGCCCGCGGGCTCCTACTACGGCGCCGAAGCGTACGACCTCGGCAGCTACGGCGGGGCGACGTACGGCGACACGGGCGTTCCCGGCGTGGAGGAGTACATGTCCCCGCAGTCCGCCCCGGCGCCCGTTCCGCTGCGGCCGATCCCGAACGACGACTTCAACGAAGGCGCCGCCCCGGGTCCGGAGGCCGACGACCGCACCTCAATGCTGTCGACCGTGCCCGCCCGGACCGCCGCCCGCGGCTGGACCGAGCAGCCGCGGCAGTACTGATCGCCGCCCGCGATCGCCTCAGACGCAAACAGCCCGCGTCCCGAAGGGGACGCGGGCTGTCGTCATGTACGGCGGGCCGCTCAGGCCGCGGCGGGGAGGGCGGCCCGGTAGGCGGTCCGCAACGCGGAGTCCAGCGCCGCCAGCAGATCGCGGCGGGCGACCGGCTTGGCGAGCACCCGGTGCACGGTCAGGGCCGCCGCGTCCCGCCGCATCGCCTCGTCGGTCTCCGCGGAGATCAGAATGCCCGGAGCCGCCGGATTGATCGCCCGCAGCTCCGCGTAGGCTTCGAGGCCGGTGTTCTGCGGCATGCGGAAGTCGAGGACCGCCACGTCCACCCGCTCGCCGCGGATGATGCGGACCGCCTCGCCGCCGTGGCAGGCCTCCAACAGTTCGAGCACCCCCGCGAACCGCTCCAGCACGGCGAGCACGACTTCGCGGAGGGCGTCGTTGTCCTCGGCCACCAGCACGCGAAACGGCGGTTCGATCAGCATGTCCCGCCCCGCCGGCTCGGCGCCCGCGGGACTCGAACCGGGAAGGTCGTCGAGCCGGACGCGGCCGGGCTCGGGCAGTTCGTCCAGACGCACCGCCCCGGCCTGCCGGGGCGGCGGGGTTGGAGCGGACATCTCAGACGCCTCTGCTTGGGGAATGGGGACTCTTTCGTACGTGCATTTCCCGTGCCCGCGTTGGGGCAGGCCCCCGCGCATTCTCCCTAACACACTGCCCCCGCAGAAGGTTACCGCATCGACCGTTACGCATCCGCTGTACGGTCGTCCGCCGGTTCGGCAGGCGGCGACACGGTTTCAGGCGCGTTCCGCGAACGCGTCCTTGAAGAAAGCGATGAGGCGGGCGTCGTACTCGGCGGGGTCGATGTCGCGGCTCTGGTTGTGCTTCGCCTTGGGCACGAGCCAGACGGGAGCGTCGACGGCCCGGGCCAATCGGCGACTCTGCTCCGGGGTGACGTAGCTGTCCCGGGCGCCGCTCACCAGCCACACCGACCGCTCCCGCAGCTTCGGGAGATCGCGTTGCAGGGCGAGATGCTCAACGCCCTTCTTCCGGTCGGCGGACTTCCGCATCAGCCACATCGATTGGCGGAGGTGCCAGGTCGGGATCAGCGGGGCGACCCAGGTCGGGACCGCCAGCATCGCCCATTTGCGGGCGAATTCCGTGACGACGCTGTCGGTGACGAAGCCGCCGTCCGAGGCGACCGCGGCGATCCGCGGCTCGCGGGCCGCCGCCGCCAGCGAGACGCAGGCGCCGCGGCTGACGCCGAACATGCCCAGCGGCAGACCGGGCGGCAGGCCGAAGCGGCCCGGATCGTCCAGCACGGCCCGGGTGACGGCGAGGGCGTCCTCCACCTCCGGCTCGGCGGGCCAGTGGCCGGGGGAATGGTTCGGATCGACGTCGCTGTCGAACATCCCGCGGTGCTCGAACGTCACCACGGCGAAACCCGCCGCCGGCAGCGCCGCGGCGTACCGCCGCCAGTACCACTTCGAGCCGCCGGTTTCCGGGCAGAAGACGACGACGCCGCGCGGCGGGCCCTCCGCGGGAATCGTGGCGACCGACAGCGTCAGCGGTTCGCCGTCCCGGTTCGTCACGCCGTCCACCGTCACCCGGGTCGCGACGGCGCCCGGGGTGGGCGGTTCCGGCACGAGGTTGAACGGCGGCTCACGCTCGAAGAACGGCAGGGCGAACTGGACCGCCGCCCGGCGGAACAACAGATCCCCCACCCCAATCAAAGCGAGGACGCCGACGCCCGCGATCGCCCAGAACGTCCAGTCGTCCCACAGGCCGCCCCCGGGCTCCGGCGGCTCCGACGCGAGACCGGCGACCGGTATCGCAAGCGCCAGCGGAGCAGGGATCACGAGCCGTTCCGGGGACCGCAGGATGAGCGCCCGCCGCTGCGGGGCACGTCATCCTACGTTTTCGACGCAGAAACGGCAGCCGTGGGGAAGCGGAATCCCGTGATTCCTCCCGGCCTGCCCGCCGCTTCGCGGCGGACTAACCGGTGAAGCGGCCCAGGATCAGCGAGACGTTCTGCCCGCCGAAACCGAAGCTGTTCGACAGCGTCCGCTGCACGCGGGCGTCACGGGCCGCGTTGGGCACGTAGTCCAGGTCGCACTGCGGGTCCGGCGTGGTGTAGTTGATCGTCGGCGGCAGCACGCCGTCGCGGATCGCCAGCAGGCAGAGGATCGCCTCCACGCTGCCGGCCGCGGCGATCAGGTGGCCCATCATGCTCTTGGTGGAGCTGACCGGCGTCTTCGCGGCAAACTCGCCGAGGGCCTGCTTGATGGCGGCGGTCTCGGTGCGGTCGTTGACCTGCGTGCTGGTGCCGTGGGCGTTCACGTAGTCCAGCTGGTCGGCGTTCAGCTCCGCGTCCTGCAGGGCGCCGCTGATGCAGGCGACGGCACCGCGGCCCTCGGGGTGAATGTCCGTGATGCGGTAGGCGTCCGCGGAGGAACCGTAACCGAGCACCTCGCCGAGAATCTCCGCCCCGCGGGCCTTCGCCCGGGAGAGCTCTTCCAGGACCACCATCCCGGCGCCCTCGCCGAGCACGAACCCGTCGCGGTCGGCGTCGAACGGGCGGCTGGCGGCCTGCGGGTCGTCGTTGCGGGTGGACAGGCTCGTGAGCAGGTTGAAGCCCGTCAGCCCGAAGGGGTGGATCATGCTGTGGGCCCCGCCGGAGAGCATCACGTCGGCGTCGCCGCGGCGGATGATCTCCGTCGCCTCGCCGATCGCCTGGCTGCTGGCGGCGCAGGCGGTCAGGCAGTTCAGGTTCGGCCCCTGGGCGTCGAACAGCGCCGACAGGTGGGCCGCCGGCATATTCGGCTCCTGCTCCAGCTCGATCTTGGCGTCCAGCCGCTCCAGCCCGAGTTCGCTGAACTTGGCCAAGTCCAGATCCCCGCTGGCCTGGGCCTCCGCGACCATCTGCATGAAGGTCGGGAAGTTCTGCTGGCCCTCGCCGGCGCCGAGGTACACGCCGAAGCGGGTCGGGTCCGGGGCGTGGGCCGGGTCGTCCAGCAGGCCGCTCTCGCGGATCGCCTGCTGGGCGGCGCCGACGGCGAAGCGGATGTTCGGCCCGGCCGCCTCGAACGGGACCGGGTCCTCCACGTACGACTCGAAGTCGAAGTCCTTCACCTCCGCGGCGAAGGTGGTCGGGAACCGGGAGGCGTCGAACCGGGTGATCGGCCCGATGCCGCTCTTCCCTTCCCGCACGGCGTCCCAGACGGACCGCACGTCGTTGCCGACCGGCGTGACCGCCCCGAGACCAGTGATGACGACGCGACGACGCATAGCGAACGATTCGGTAGGAACGACAACGGCGCCGTTCACGACGGCGGCGCCGGCAGTGTAGGAGAAGACGACCGAACTCGGGAAGCGGGGCTGAGCGGAACCTCCGTTCCCGCCTCAGCCGTCGGTCCGCAACCGTTCCGCGAACGCCTCTTCCAGTTCGTACGTCGCGGCGTCGGCCCGCCCGGCGATCAACTCCGCAGCGAACGCCAGCGGGAAGCCGGGCAGTTCGACGCTGCCGTCGACCGTTTCGTACCCGTCGTCCGTGAGGCGATGCACGACAATCGCGTCATCGGTCCAGACCCACACCTCCGGCACGCCGAGACCGGCGTAAATCGGCAGCTTCTCGACGCCGGAACTGGTCACGTCCACCTCCACGACGAGATCGGGCGGCAGGTCGCTGCCCGCCAGGTCGGGAACGTTACCGTCAAGGTTGAGTTCCGCAGCGGGCCGGCCGACGTGAAAGGCTTTATCCCCCTCCGCCCCGCCCACTGTCACCCTTCGCCAAGTCGTGCTGCCGACCGGGATGATGTTGAGTCGCCTCATCCGACCGAACGTCGCAATCAGATATCCCAGTAGCTCGGCGACGTTCTCGTGACGCTTGCCCGGCACGGCGATCCCCAATCGACGGGAGGACGCATCGTAAGTCAGCCGTAACCGTTCGTTGCAAGGGTCGTCCCGCATTTCGCAGTAGCTTCGCCACGAGACCCCGCCGAGCACGAGGGGCGGGGCGAGTCGTCGCGGGATTTCCCGCGACGCAGCGAGCGGGGCGGCAGTGGACATCGGCCAGCCTGACGGGGATCGACGCCCGTAGTCTACGACGGGCGGGGCGGGCTCGAAAGACCTGCCGGTCAGGCGGCTTTGCGGAGGGCGGGACGGGCCTGCTCCGGGGCGGTGCGGGGCAGGCGAACGCGGAATACGCTGCCGCAGCCCTCGCCGTCGCTATCGGCCTCGATCGTGCCGCCGTGATCGGTGACGATGCGGTGCGTCATCGACAGCCCCAGCCCGGTGCCGGTGCCGTCGCCGCGGCGGGTGAAGAAGGGCTCGAACAGGTGTTCGCGGACCTCCTCCGTCATGCCGCAGCCGGTGTCTTCCACGGAGACCTCCACGGCGTCGGCCCCCGGGCGAACCCGCACCGTGACGGAGCCCCCGTCCGGCGTCGCCTCCAGGGCGTTGAGGGTCAGGTTGAGCAACACCTGCTTGATCTCCGGCCCGTTGACGTTGGCGATCGAGCCGCCGGCCCGGTCCTCAGGACCGCCGGTGACGACGCAGCCGGCCGGGCCGGGATCGAACTCGACGCGGCGGTCGGCGTATTTGCTCATCGGGCGGACCATTTCCAGCACCTCCTCGGCGAGGGTGCGCACGTCGGTGGGCTCCCGCACGCCGCCGTTGCCCTTGGCGAAGGTCAGCAGCTTGCGGGTGATGCCGCTGCACCGCTCCGTCTCCCGGGCGATCATTTCGAGGTAGCGCTCGGCCAGGGCCCGCTCCTGCGGGGAGCAGCCGCTCAGCAGGGAGTCCGCCCGCTGCGTGAGGCTCTGGGCGGCCATGCCGATCGCCGACAGCGGGTTGTTGATCTCGTGGGCCAGCCCCGCCGACAGCGTCCCCACCCCGGCGAGCCGTTCGCTGCGAACCAGTTGGCGGGACTGCTCGTAGACGCGGCGGTCCAGTTCCTCGTTCATCTCGCTGAAGCGGTCGGCCATGTGGTTCACCGCCCCGACCAGTTCGCCGACCTCGTCGTTGTACCACTGCTTGACCCGGTGCCCGACGTCGCCGCCGGCGATCTGCCGGGCGCTGCGGTGCAGGTCCCGCAGCGGCACGCCCAGCCGCTGGTAGCCGTAGTAGACCAGCCACGCAGAGCCGAGCACCACCAGCCCCGTCAGCCCGACGACCCACCACAGCAGCCGCCGGTGGTGGCGATGGTGCTGGGAAAGGCTGCGGTGCAGGTTCGCCTGCGGGTCCGGGATGGCGTGCAGGTCGCTTTTGCTCTGAATCGCCAGCCGGAACAACTCCGCCCGGGCGGCGGAGGCCCGCTGCGGGTCGAACTCCCCCCCGGCCGGCGGAACCAAGGCCCGGGCGACGGCGGCCATTGCGTCGAACTTCTGGCGGATCATGCCCAGCTTCTGCCCGGCGACCACCCACTGCGCCCGCTGCGGACTGCCCAGCGGGGCGGCGTCGTAGTCGCGGATCATCGCGATGCGGGCCTGCTCCGCGGCGGCGAGCAGGCCGAGCACCTCCCGCTGGAGGGCCTCGGCGACCTCCCGGGTCGGCGGGCCCGCCTGCGGCAGCGTGTGGGCCTGCAGGTTGTCCACGGCCTGATCGAGGGCGGCCCGGTTCGGCAGGTTCGTCAGCCGGGAGTAGATCTCCTCGGTGGCCCGGTGGCTCTGGTTCAACGTGACCAGCGCCGCCCCGCTGAGCAGCACGAGCATCGCCGCCGCGAGGGCCACGCCGCCGTACAGTCGCAGCCGCAGGCTTCGAGCGAAAAACACGGGCGGCGCCTCCTGGCCGGTGAGGGGAAAGTCGCCCCCCGCCGACCGGCCCCCGACGGCCGACCGCGGGGGTCGCGGCAAACAGTACCACTGTCCGGCCGAACGACCTACCGGAAGTTTCGGGCGCGGGGCGTCCGGACGCCGATCGCTCGGCTCCGCCGCCCGCTCAAGGGCGTTTGGCGGCGTGGCTGGGAGCGAGGTCGGGCGGCGGCGGGGGCGGTTTGGGGCGGGGGTTCGCCGCGCGATCGAGCGGAGCGCGACGGGTCTGGATAAGTCCCTTCATCTGCACGTCGATCATTCGGCAGAGGTGCTGAAACGCCCCCCGCAGATCCGCCGACGCCGCGGCCGCGGCCGCCCGGGCCCGGTGCTTTTCCACCCGCTTGGGGTCGATCGGCCAGCGCTCCTCGGCGGCGCTCCGCTGGAGTTGCGAGGCGAGTTGCCCGGCCTCCGCCACGATCGCCCGATCCACTACCGCCGGGGCGCTGCGGTAGGCCCGCCAGACGGCGGTCTCGCTGCCGGCGGTGTGCAGCGGGCGCTCCCGCGGCCCGCGATACCACTTCTGCCAGATGCGGAACCCCGCCGCCGACAGCAGCGCCCCGCCCGCCCCGGTCACCAACGTGCCGGCGACGTAGTAGCCGAACAACAGCAGCGCCAACCCCGTGACCAGCACCGCCGCCAAGGCCCACGCCGCGGCCAGCAGCCAGGGGTTCATCGGGCGGGTCGGGTCGTGGGTCGGGGAGTGCTCCACCCCCGCGGGGATTTCGCCCACCTGGGCGACCACGACGGTCGTGTTGTCGGAGCCGCCCCGCAGGTTCGCCAGGTTCACCAACGTCTTGGCCGCCTCCTCCGGCGGCAGGGCGCCGGCGATCGCCCCGATTTCGTGGTCCTGCACGTGCCCCGTCAGCCCGTCGCTGCAGAGCACGTAGACGTCGCCCGGCAGGATCGCGAACGGCCCCTCAATATCCACCGCCACGTCCGGGCTCGGGCCGAGGGACCGGGTGATGACGTTCCGCGGCTCGTTGAGCATCACCGTCTGCGGGTCCATCCCCTGCCGGATCAGCTCCCACTGCAAACTGTGGTCGAACGTGAGCTGGTCGCACCGCTGCCCGCGGATGCGGTAACACCGGCTGTCGCCGACGTGGGCGATCGCGGCGCCCTCCGGCGTGAGGGCCAGCGCCGTGCAGGTCGTGCCCATGCGGGCGAAGTCCGGCGTGCTCTCCCCCTTGGCGTAGATCGCCGCGTTCGCCCGGACGACCGCGGCGGCGAGGCGGTCCGCGGGGTCCCCGCCGGTGGTGTCCCTCAGGTAGTCCTGCGGCACGACCTCCGCGGCGATGCCGCTGGCCAATTCGCCCACGGCGTGTCCGCCCATGCCGTCGGCCACCAGCAACAGATGGCCGTGATCTGCGAACGACTCCCGCGTACCGGCCAGGCGCACCGCGGAGGCGTCCTCATTGTTCTGACGCCGGAGCCCCACGTCCGTGCGAACGGCGTAGCGGAGCGGTTGCTCGAACAGCAAGAGGATCCCGACGGCACGGGGCGATGCGAAACGGAGGGGACGGAAACTCTAGGGTTTCCCCCCGGCGCTCGCCATCACAGGGTCCGCGGGGGAACCGCCTGCGGCGGGCCGTGAAGACGACGGCGGAACCGGTCTTTCGCTCCTTCCGGGCCGCGTCCTAGAACCCGCGGCGATGTCCGCCGCCCCGCCCCCCCGCCGTGTCGTCCGCCCCGCGGACCGCCGCCCGGCCGTCGCCCGTCGGGCCGCGATCGCGCGCCTGTGGGCGCTCGCCGCGGCGGCGACCCTGCTGGGCTCCGGCTGCAACTCCGTACACCGCCGGCTGACGATCGACAGCCAGCCCCGCGGCGCCCTGGTGATGGTCGACGGCGAACGGATCGGCTACACCCCGGCCTCCATCAGCTACGACTACTACGCCACCCGCCGCATCACGCTGGTGAAGGACGGGTTTGAAACCCAAAGCTTCCTGCAACCCGTCGCGGCCCCGTGGTGGCAGGTCCCGCCGGCGGACTTCGTCACCGACAACTTCCTGCCGCATCAGGTCGAGGATCGGCGGGTGATCTTCCGCAAACTGCTCCCGAAGGTGCAGGCCCCGACCGAGGACGTCCTGCTGCGGGCGGACGACCTGCGGAACCGCAGTCAGGTCGAGCAGTAACCCGGCGGCCGCTCAGGTCGCGTTCCGCTTCCCCTCGCCGCGGACCGTGGCGACGGCGTCGTGAGGGTGCAGGCTTTCGAGGTGCCGGACGGAGATCTCGTAGCTCCGCACGCCGGCCAGGCCGGCCAGTGCCGGGGCGAGGCGGCGGGCGGCGTCCTCGCAAAACATCGGGTTGGCGGCGTTGAGCCGGGCGAACTCCCGTTCGTCCGCCCGCTTGACCGCCCCCTGCGTCGCCGTACCGAGGGCCGCCTCGGAGGCCTCGATCAGGTCCTGCCAGCCGAAGCTCGCCGCGTCACCGTCGAGCGCGACCGTCACGTCGGCGACGCTCCGCTGACTGTGCGGGTGCCCGGCGATCGCCCCCGGCTTCGCCAGCCAGGCCCGCACGGCCTCCGCGGAGACCTCGCCGGTCTCGCCGAACGCCTCCCGGAAGGCTTCGTCCGTGAGGTCGCGGGAGAGGGCGGCGCTGCACGGGCAGGTGCTGGAGTATTCGATCCGCACCGACACGGAGAGCGTCAGGCCCGCCGGGGTGAGGGCGGCGCCGCAACGGACCGGATAGTGCCGCCAGCCGGACTCGCCGGAGACCAGCGACGGCTGCCGCACCGGCAGGGTGAGGGAGACGTCGCAGAACGCCCCCTCGCTGATGCCGGCGTGGGACTGCACCATCGACTGAACGAGTTCCGCCAGTCGGGCGGGGGCGAGGCCCTGCTCCAGCGCTTCCTGGGCCCGGAGGTAGAGCCGGGACATGTGAATGCCCCGGCTGTGGGGATCGTCCAGGCTCACCGTCAGGTCGCACAGCGCCGGCAGCAGGGCCGGGCGGCCGTCGACGGTGACCGCGGCGACGGCCTGGACGCCGTTCATCCCGACCCGGTCCAGCCGCCCGCGGACGCCGGGAGCGGTGGAGACCGCCACGTCCGGCAGCGCCCCGTCGGCCGGCCGGGCCGCGGTCCGCTCGGTCCGGCCCGCGGTCGCGGGGGCCGGCGCCGTGGGGAGCGGGGGCGCCGCGGTCGGGGGGGCGTCCGCACGACCGGCGGGCGGCGGAACGACGGCGGGGGACAGCATCGGCGGGACGGGCTGGCGGAACGGGACCACGATCCTATCCCGGCCGCCCCTTCTCTCCCACCGCCCCAGCGGGCGCTCCGCCGAACGGCGGGCAGTTCGCCGCCGTTCGTTCCGGTCGAACGCCCCCGCCGGTTTCCCCCACGACTTGCCCGAACGGTCGGGCGCTACCGGATCACCCGCCGGCGGCCGCCCTCAGCGGTCTGCAGCCGCACGGGGGTGAAGTCCTCGGCGGTGCGTTCGCGGTACAGCTTCAGGGCGTGCACGGCGTGGTACATCCCGCCGACGGCCTTCCCGCCCACTTCCGCGTGCCGGCCGGCGAGCAGGTCGTTCGCGACGCGGCCGACGCCGGCCCGCACCCAGGCGCTGTCCAGTTCGCTCTGCGGGAGGGCCATCATCAGGAACTCCAGCGTGTGCCCGCTGGAGCCGATGCGGGTCACCAGGTCCCGCTGGTGGGAGCGGCCCTGGAAGTATTTGTCGCTGAAGGACCCGTCCGGGTTCTGCAAGCTCCGGGCGAGGTTCGCGTACCGGCCGACCTTCTCGTGGGCCAGCAGCCAGCGGCCCCGCAGGCCGTGGCCCTCCTGCAAACGGGCGTTGCGGGCGCTGGCGAGGGCGTACAGCCCGTGGGTGCCGCCGCAGGCGTGCTTGTTCGGGTCGCTCTTCAGCTCTTCCTCGACGAGCCGCTCCATGCTCCAGCGTTCGCGGCGGGCGTTCGTCCACTGCGTGTCGCTGTCGAGGTAGACGCTGAACGCCCACAGCGTCCAGGTGACCTCTTCGTTGCGGTTCAGCCGCACCTCCCGCTGGGCCGTCTCGATCCAGTCCGCGATCGTGAACGGCCGGCCGGCGCCGTCGTGCAGCGTGAAGCTCTTCGGCAGATCGCTCATCGCCAGGAAGGCGAGGATCTGGTTGGGGTGTCCCTCGAAGTCGTACATCACCCCGCTGTACTCGTGCGCTTTCGGGCCGTGGGGGCCGCGCACGAACCACGGCTCGCCCTTGAAGCTCGGGCCGCTGGCGATCCAGTCCAGCGCCGAGACGCGGCGGCCGTCGACGATCAGCGTGTAGTCCTCCCGCAGGGCCATCAGGCCGTGGCCGATCTGCCACGGGGAGTTGCTGGCGGTCGTGCGGCTGGCGCCGGTCAGCAGGCGGGCGGAGGTGAGGGCGATCGCCTCTTCGCAGGCGACGGCCAGCGGGTCGAGCGGTTTGGCCGGGGGAAGCTCCTCCGGCAGGTCCAGCGCCCGCGGGTCGGCCGGCACCGCGGGACCGTCCAGCACGTCGGCGATGTGCTCCTCGTGCTCCTCAGTCCCCGCTTCCACCTCGCGTTCCACGCCGCGGGCGCGGGCCACTGGACCGCTCGGGTCCCCCACGACCATCACCCGCCCTTCGACGTCCCGCGCGTCCAGCCGGATACGGGCGGCGGCCGCGGACGGGACCGGCGCGAGCCGCCGCACGGGCATGCGGTCGGAATCCGCCAGCCGGGCGGGCTCCGCCGCCGGCAGGGCGCCGTCGAAGGCGTCCTCGGAGGGGGTCGGCGCGGAGGGGCCGGTACGGCCGGAGGGGCTGTTCAGGTAGGCGGCGCCGTCCTCCACCCCCGGCTTGGCGGAGGGGTGGCGCGGCGGCGTGAAGAAGCTGCCCAGCCGCTCCTCCACGACGGCCGGGTCGGCCGCGGGGCGACTGATGACGACCCGCACCGCCGGCCGCGGGGCGATCAGGGGAGTCCGCGGGGCATCGGTCGCCCACGCCGCCGCGCCGCCGAGGCCCAGACTCGCCGCCGCCAACCAGGCCGCCAGGGCGGAGCCCCGTCCGGCGGAACCGCGGCGCCCGGCGGAGAGTCGTGCGTCGGGCCGATCGGGATGGGGGCGGGAGGGAATCACGCTGAGTCCGTACGGTGGTGCGATGCGGTCCCGTCCGTGGGCCGATGTCGGGAAACCGTCCCCGACCCCTCGTATCGGCCGGCGCCCGGCCCGCTCTTGCCCCCGGTTGGGGAGCATCCTGACGCACCTGCCGGATTCACCGCGCCGAAGCGGTATAATCTCCTGTCCGAACCGATGCCTTCGCGCGCGACGGGCTTTTCCGCCGCGACGATCCCGCCATTTTGACGAAGAGGCGCCCGCGATGAAAAAGTGCCAACGCTGCGCCAAGCCCGCCGTGTTCCACGTCACCGAAATCGAGGACGGCGAGCCGAGCGAGGTGCACTTCTGCGAGGAGCACTTCCACGCCTACATGAAGGCCGAGGAGGAGGCCCCGGCCGACCTGCCCGCGGACCTCGCCGCCGACACCCTCAAGGCGGTCCAGGCGATGCAGGAGATATCCGAGGCCGCGGCGGTCAAGAAGGGGGCGGGCAAACGCTGCCCGCACTGCGGCATCAGCTTCCACGAATTCCGCGAGAAGGGCCGCTTCGGCTGCCCCGGCGACTACGACGCCTTCCGCGAGCAACTCGTCCCGCTGGTCGAGAATATCCACGACGCGACCCGGCACGTCGGCAAAACCCCCGCCGGCGCCGCCGGCGGCGAGAAGAGCCGCCAGTTCCAGCTCATCCGCCTACGGAAGGAACTGGCCGAGGCCGTCGCCGCCGAGGACTACGAGCGGGCCGCCAGCCTGCGGGACGAAATCAGCGGTTTGGGCGGCGTCGAGGCCGAGTAGCCTCCGCCGCGCAAGCGAGCGGGGGGCGTAAGCCCCCCGCAACGAACGGTTCGTCGATGCTTAGGGGGCCGACGCCCCCCGCTCGTCGCGGATCTACTCTTCCGGGACGTAGGGCATCAGGCCGATGAACCGGGCCCGCAGCACGGCTTCGCGGACGGCCCGCTGGTACAGGGCGCAGGTGCCGGTCCGGCGACGCGGCATGATCCGGCCTTCCCGGTCCACCAGGGTCTTCAGCAGCTTGACGTCCTTGTAGTCCACGTACACCGGACGCGGCACCTCGCCGCCGCCGGTGAAGCGGCACTTCATCGGCTTTTTGACGCGAGCCCGCTTCTTACGGAGCTTGCGAAGGTTCAGGCGGTTGCTGCGAGCCATCGGCGGGGGCGTCGTACAGGGACGCGACGACGGGGGGATACGGACGGTGAACGGGGGAAGATCGTGGATCGTATCGCCCCGCGTCCGTTTCGTCACCCCACCCGCTCGATCCGCGTCTGCGGTTCGCCGCCGGTGACTCGGATGGCGCCGTCCGACTCGATCAGCACGTCGATCTCGCTGCGGACGCCCACCTCGCCGTCCACGTACACCCCCGGTTCGATCGTGAAGCAGGTGTTCGGCAGAAACAGCCGTTCGTCCCGCGTCTCCAGGTCGTCCAGGTGCGTGCCCTCCCCGTGGGTCGTGTCCACGCCCATGCTGTGCCCGGTGCGATGCACGAACGCGGCCCCGAATCCGGCCGCATCGATGACGTCCCGGGCGACGCGGTCCCCTTCCCACCCGCGGACCGGCTCCCCGGCGGCGAAGCGGTTCCGGATGAGGTTCAACGCGGCGTCCCGGGCCCGCGCGACGACGGCGAACGCCTCCGCCTCCCGCGGGGAGGCGTCCCGGCCGAAGGTGAAACAGCGGGTGACGTCCGCGTAGGGGGCCGACGGCCGGTCCACCTTGCACCACATGTCGAGCAGCAGGAAATCGCCGCGACGGAGGGCGGTGTCGTCACCGGCCCCCGTGTCATAATGGCAGTCCGCCCCGTGCACGCCGCGGGCGACGATCGGCGGGGAGTAGGACATGCACCCCTTTCGCTGGAAGAAGGCCAGCAGCCGGTCGCGGACCTCGCCTTCCTCGATCGTGCCGCCGCCGGCGGTCGCCTCGTGGATCAGCGTCTTGGCGAAGGCGAAGGCGTCCTCGACCACCTCCGCCGCCCGCAGGTGGTCGGCCCGCTGGGATTCCGTCAGCGTCGAGAGGAACCGGCCGATCAGGTCCCCGCTGCTGACGACCGCCGTCCCGCAGTTCCGCACCAGGTCGACCGTGCCGGCGTCCACCGTGGAGACGTACGGATTGCCGGCGTTCGGGACGTATTCCATCGCGACCCGCCCCGCGTCGGCCAGCACAGTTTCCAAGCCTGCCCGCAACTCCTGCCGGGAGAGATAGACGTGCTTCTCGCCGGGCAGGTGGTCGAGGCTGCCGCGCTCGATGCGGTGCACCAGTTTCCGCGGTTCGCCCTCGGCGGGAATGAAATAGAACAGCCGACGACTCTGCGACGGCCGTTCGTCCAATCCCAGCAGGCGGTGGGCCAGCGGGTTCGAGCCCCGGAAGTCGTACAGCAACCAGCCGTCGAGTCCCGCGGCGGTCAGTTCCTCACGAACGGCGGCGGGGTCGAGCATCGGGCGAACGGCGGCGGTTTGGGCGGGGGGAACCGCCGCAGTCTACCGGCCGGCGATCCGCTTCGCCCGGCGGACCAGATCGGCGTCGATCGCGGCCGTCTCGCTCAGCCAGCCGCGGCAGAGTCGACCGTACGAACCGGCGTCCGGGTCGGCGGCGCAGTTCAGGGCGAAGCGGGCGGCGGCGATCTGCAATGACCGGCGCCGCAGCGCGTCCGGGTCGCGGGAGTCGGCCGCGGCGGACAGCGCCGCCGGGGCGTGAGACCACGCCCGCCAGGCGGCGAGTTGATCGACCGCGGCCTCCGCGGCGGCGTCGCTTTTGAGCAGGGCCGCGGCGAATCGGTCGAGGCGGTCGGCTTCCAGCCCGAAGCCGCGGTCCCGCCGGGCGACGTCGGCGGCGTTCAGCGCCGACAGCGTGAACCCCAACGGGCAGCGGGGTCGGACGCAGAGGCTTTCCAGCCAGGTCACCGCCGGCTCCCCGCCGCAGAGCAGCAGGCCGGTCACGCAGCCGGCCGCGGCGTCGCCCCGCTTGGCCCGGTCAAGAATCGCTTTCGAAAGAACCGCGGGCCCGGCGTCGGGGTCGGCCAGCCCGAACAGCAGTCCGCAGGCGTCCGCGGCGTCCGGGTCGGTCGCCGGGTCGTCCAGCAATTGCCGGAGCCGGGCCGCGGGCAGGTCGGCGGCATGCCGCCGCAGCGTCGCGAGGTCCAGCCGCACCAACCCGGCGAGGCAGGCGTCCCGGGTCGCGGGATCGTGCAACCCGGCGCCAAGTTCCGCGACCGTCGTGCGGTCGGCGGGGGGCCGGGGGAGGGTGAACTCGAACGCCTCCGCGTGGGCCGGCAGGGCCGGGGGCAGGCGGTTCGCCTCCAGCCGGGGGCGGAGGGCGGCCCGCTCCTGACCGGCGGCGGACTCCGCGCCGCAGACGGTCAACAGGAGGGCGGCGGCGAAGCAGTGGGCGACGTGGGGCACCGGCCGGTCCTTCGGCTGCGAGGAGTCGCCGCACCCTAGGGGTTCGCCCCGGTTCGGGAAACCGCGGTTCGGTCGCCCGGCGGCCACGGCGGTCACAACACTTCCAAGGTGGGCGTTCTCGCCTTCTCCAGCGCCCCGCGGGCCAGTTCGAGCGCCGCCTTGCCAGCGGCGGTGCGGAGGGCGTCCGCCACCGCCCCGCCCTCCGACAGCACCGAGGCGAACGTGCCGGCGTCGCCCAATTCCCGCACGGCACCGTCGGCGGGGATTTCGCCGAGCGTCGGCACGCCCAGCGATTCCGCCTCGGCCTTGGCCCCGCCGCGGCCGAACAGGTCGCCGGACATGTTTTCGACCATCCCCAGCACCGGGATCTCCAGCTGGCGGTACATCGAGACCGCCTTCACCGCGTCCAGCAGGGCGACCTTCTGCGGCGTGCAGACGACCACCGCCCCGCCCAGCGCCGCATTCTGGGCGAGGGTCAGGGCGACGTCCCCGGTGCCGGGCGGCAGGTCGATCACCAGATAATCCAGCTCGCCCCACTCCGCCTGCTGGAGGAAGGAGAGGACGTATTTCTGCGTCATCGGTCCCCGCAGCACCGCAGCGGCCCGCTCCGGCATCACGAACGCGGCGCTGAGCAGCCCCAGCGAACCGCCCCCCGGCAGCGAGACCGGCACCGGGAGCAGCCGCGGCACCGTCTTGCCGTCCGGCCCGGTGCGTTCCGTCATCTCCGGCGGGCCGTGCTTGGAGACGCCGAACAGGTGCGGCAGCGAGGGGCCGTGGATGTCGGCGTCGACCACGCCGACCTTCGCCCCGGCCTCGGCGAAGGCGATCGCCAGGCCGGCGGCGACGGTCGACTTGCCCACCCCGCCCTTGCCGCTGCCGACCGCGACGATGTTCTTCGCCGTCAGCCCCAGCCGTCCACCGGCGTTCTTGCCGATCACCCGCGGCTGCCAGTCCACCGACACCGTCCCGCCGCCGAGGGCCGCGGCGACCTTCTCCTCGAGTTGCTCCCGGAGCGGGTGCAGCACGCAGGGCGGGTGCAGGACGACGTTCGCCCCGTCCCCGGCGGCCTCGACGGAACCGACGGCGTTCAGTTCCCCCAGCGATTTCCCGAAGGCGGGGTCGACGACGGCACGGACGGCGGCGGCGGGATCGGACGGCAGGGGCATGGACGCGGGAGGGAGGAAGACGCGGCGAAGCGGGAATCCTACGAAGCACGGCCCATTTCGACACCGGGGCGGCCCCGGTGACGGCCGATGTCAGGAAGCCCAAGATGCCTCGTCATCCTTCCCGCCCCAGCTCACCGCCACCGCGCCCGATGCCTACCCTCACCGTCAAAGACGCCGGTTCCTTCGAGGTCCCCGCCGACAAGCGGCTCGTCAAAGCCCTCACCGAGGACGCCGGCACGGACCAGCTCCACGCCTGCGGCGGCGTGGCGAAGTGCACCACCTGCCGGGTGAAGATCACCGACGGCCTGCCGGAGAAGATGACCGCCGCCGAGAAGGCGGTCCGCGAGGCCAAGGGCCTGGACGACCCGCAGATCCGCCTCTCCTGCCAACTGCTGTGCGACCGCGACATGACGGTCGAGTTGATCAGCCGTTTCGAAGGCAGCGGCCGCAAAGACGCCGGCAGCCCGGTGGCGGAGGAGATTCAGCCGAAGGCGGAATGGGTGAGTGCGGAATGACCAAGGAACAAGACACAAGGGACAAAAACGACGTCCTAGCTGCCGTGTTTGCGCAGAATGGCGGTGAAGATGCGGACGAGTTGTAGCGCTTCGTCGTTCAGACGATCCCGTTCCTCAGACACTGTCGCGTCGCCCCGCGCGTCCAGCAGGCGGAGCCAGAGGCCGCTTTCTTTCGCCTCTTTCCGACTGATCTTGATGCGGAACCGGAAGTCCTTCGGACCGAGAGCGTCGTTCGCCTCGAAATAGTTCGCGGCGACCGAGCCTGACGAACGGAGCAACTGCCGCCCGTCCACCAAATTGGCGACCGTCCGCGGCAGACGACGAACCAACGCCCGCACCTCCCGGGCGAAGCGCTCCGTCCGTTCTTCCAGATCGAACCGCGGCCCGTCGTCTTTGTCTCTTGTGTCTTGTCCCTTGGACATTTCTCGCCCCTCACATATTCGTCTTCGTATCCCCCGCCCCCCCCACCGCCCGGGCCAGCGCCGCGTTGATCTCGCGGTCGTGTTGGTGATTCCGGGCGTAGATGCGGAAGATCGCGAACGCCAGCGGGAGCGACCGGAACAGCTCGTCGTCGTGCAGTTCCGTGGGGCCGCCGGCGGCGGGGTCGAGCAGCCAGTTCAGGCCGGCGACCGGCAGGTCGGCGCTGGGGCGGTGGTAGTGGCGGGCGCTGTCGACCGCGAGTTCGATGTCCCGGATCTCCTTCGGCAGGTGCCGGCGGACGCGGGCTTCGATCAGCTCCGGCTCGGAATAGATCGTCGTCCGCTCCGCGACCCCGCTGTGAAACGAGATCGTCCGCTCCGCCGCCATCTTCCACCCGAACCGGCGGGCGAGAATCGCGTCCCACTTCTCGCCTAACGCCTTGTCCGTCGGATCGTCCGACAGCGACAGCCGGGAGACGTCGACGAGAAAACTCTGTTCCGTGAGCCGGCGGTAGGCGTCGAGGTGCTCCAGCGGGTCGCCGGGGAACAGCCGGGACATCGTCTCCGCGAACAGTTCCTCCAGCGCCAGGTCGAAGGCCCGCACGGTGCGGTGGAAGTAGACGGTGCGAAAGAGGTTCGCCCGGGTCTCGATGAAGTTGATCAGCGCCGGCAGGCCGCGGGCGTGGATCGTCAGGCCGGCGGGGGTGAAGAAGCTGTAGTGCGTCAGCCGGGAGAGGTCGAACGCCCGGGTGTTGTAGCCGCTCATGTAGGCGTCCCGGAGGACGAAATCCATGTTGTCGACCGTGTAGATCCCGCTGAACAGGCTCCGCAGCTTGCGGAGCCAGTCCGGCTGATCGTCCGGCTCGCCGGCCCGCGGGCGTTGGATCAGATACGCGACCTGCCGGGGTTCGACCTCTTCCAGCGGGCCGATCACGCCGGTCGGGTTGCGGCGGACGCCGCGGATCAGGTCGCCCAGTTCGTGCTCGATGATCTGGGCGCCGAGGCGTTCGTGCGTCAGGCCGAACTGCTCGAGGTAGTGGTCGTCGAAGAAGTGCCCGAACGGCCCGTGCCCCACGTCGTGCAGCAGCGCCGCCAACCGGCAGAGCGTGACCACCAGCGGCTTGCTGGGGGTGTTCGGGCAGGAGGAGGCGAGGCTGTCGTACCACTCGTCGCTGACCCGCCCCGCGAGGTGCATCGCCCCGAGGACGTGCTGGAACCGCATGTGCTCCGCGCTGGGAAAGACGTACCAGGCGGTTTGCAGTTGGTGGATCGCCCGCAGCCGCTGGACCCAGGGGTGGTCGATGATCTGGGCCTCGCCCACCTCCCCCGCCGGCAGCCCGGCGCCGCTGGTGAAGGGGATGTAGCCGTGGATCGGGTCGTGGGAGAGGCTTTCGTGGGTGTAGTCGCGGGGCATGGGAACGGTCGGGGCGGGCGGAGCGGCGATGATCTTCGAAGCCGATCGTATCGCCCGGGGCCCGCTCCGCGCGAGCCGGTCCGTCCCGGAAACGTTGGGAAAGGGCGCCGCGAATCGGGATGCTGAACCGACTCACGCCCCCCCCCGACGGCGGACCGCCATGCCCCCCCTCGCCCTGTTCGCGCTCCTGCTCCCCGCGACCCCGCAAGACGCCCCCGCGGCGTCGCCCGCGCCGCCCAAAGCCCCCGCGGCCGCGATCGACGGGACCGGCCCCGGCTGGGAGCCGCTGACGGAGGCGGACCTCGTCGACGTCAACGGGGAGGAGGACACCTGGCGCTGGAAGAACGGCGAGCTGCACTCCACCGGCAAGCCGATCGGGGTGATCCGCACCAAAGAGCCGCTGAAAAACTTCGAGATGGTCCTCGAATGGCGGCACCTCAAGCCGGCCGGCAACTCCGGCACGTTCGTCTGGGTGCCGATGGAGAAGTTAAAAGACCTGCCGCCCGGCAAGCTGCCCGGCGGCGGGATCGAGGTGCAGATCCTCGATCACGGCTACACGGAGCAATACGAGACCCGCACCGGCAAGCCGGCGGACTGGTTCAGCACCGACGGCGACGTCTTCCCCGTCGGCTCCTCCACGATGGAGCCTTTCCCCCCGCTCTCCCCCAACGGCGCCCGCAGCTTTCCCTCCGAACGCCGCAGCAAGGGCGTCGGCGAATGGAACCACTACTACGTGCGGGCGATCAACGGCGAGGTCCGCCTGTGGGTGAACGGCAGGGAGGTCTCCGGCGGCACGAACTGCCGGCCGGCGGAGGGCTACCTCTGCTTCGAGGCGGAGGGCTCGCCGATCGAGTTCCGCAACGTCCGCCTCCGCAAGCTGCCGTGACCGCGGGGCGTCCGATCGTTCAGACCGCCGCCCGCCGCGGTGTCGCGGCGACCGCCGGCTCCGCCGCGTCGGTCGGAAACCGGACCACGTCCGGGGCGGCCCGGTGGACGGCGGCGGCCTCGCGGCGACAGGTGACGAACAGTTCGAAGGCCCCGACCGTCAGAACGAGGTATCCGGACAGTTCGATCGACTCCTCCACCAGCCGTTTCATCGCGTCCGCCTGGGTGGCGTTCGTCACGGAATCCCACAGATCGGAGCGGTCGAACAGGGCCGCGACGACCACGATCTGGAGCCCGCCGCAGAGGAACAGTCCGGCGGAGGGATGAGCCGTCCAGCGGAGCGACTCCCGCCACCGCGCCCGGTCCCGCCAGGCGACCAGGCCGACGACCGCGGCGACCGGCGCCCCGACGAGGTACTTGTAGGCGTCGTCGAACAGCAGGCGTTCGAGCATCAGGTCCGATTCGCGGGCCGCGGCGTAGAGCAGCGCCCCGCCGCAGGCCGCGAGGGCGGTGCGGCCGCGCGGGGCGACGACGACCGCCGCCGCGAGCGTCAACCCGCCGACGACCGCCACGCCGACCTGCAGCAGTTCGAGCGGGCCGTTCTCCTCCGCGATCCCCGGCCCCCAGGCGACGACCGCCTGATAGAGCGCCTGCACCGCGATCCCCGCCGCGACGACGTACGCCACGTTTCGCACGAGTCGTCCGCGGTTCGAGGCGCCCGATGAAGCATTCATGAAAACGCAACTAGCCCATACCCCCGGCGGGTAGAACAGCGACTTCGGATTTTTCCGCCCGCCGGCGGGTCAGACGTCCGCCGGCAGGCAGCCCCGCACGGCCCGGCCCCAGGCGGCGTGACGGCGGTCCGCCTCCACGGAGTCGATGCGGGGGAGAAACTCCCGATCGCACAGCGCCGCCGGCGGCTCCTCCGGCCACAGCCCGGCGCCGAGGCCGGCCAGCCGGGCGGCCCCGAAGGCGGTAATCTCCCCGACCGCGGTCCGCCGCACCGGCACGCCCAGCAGGTCGGCTTGGGTCTGCATCAGCAGGTCGTTGCGGCTGGCCCCGCCGTCGGCGTTCAGCCGGGTCAGCGGGGGGAGCGCGGCGTGCTCGCCGCCCTCCTCGCCCCGCCCGGCGAGATCGGCGTTCATGGCTTCGACCACGTCCCGGGTGCGGTGGGCGATCGCCTCCAGCGCCGCCCGGGCGATGTGGCCGCGGGTCGTGCCGCGGGTGATGCCGGCAATCGTGCCGCGGGCGTCCGGCCGCCAGTAGGGGGCGCCGAGACCCACGAACGCCGGGACGAACGTCACGCCGCCGCAGTCGGGCACGGTCTCCGCGAGGGCTTCGACCTCCGCGGCGTTCTCGAACAGGCCCAGCCCGTCCCGGAGCCACTGGACCGCCGCCCCGGCGACCAGCACGGCGCCCTCCAGGCAAAAGGTCGTGCGGCCGCCGATTCGCCAGCCGACGGTCGTCACCAGTCGGTTCGCCGACGGCACCGGCGTGGCGCCGGTGTTCATCAGCAGGAAGCAGCCGGTGCCGTAGGTGTTCTTGGCGGAACCCGGCGTCAGGCAGCCCTGCCCGAAGGTCGCCGCCTGCTGATCGCCCGCCAATCCGCAGACCGGCAGCCGTTCGCCCAGCACGGTCGGATCCGTCTCCGCCAGCCGCCCGGCGGAGTCGACGATCTCCGGCAGGCAGGTCCGCGGCACGTTCAGCAGGCCGCACAGTTCCTCGTCCCAGTCCCCGGAGTTCAAGTTGAACATCAGCGTCCGGCTGGCGTTGGAGGCGTCCGTGACGTGCCGGCGCCCGCCGGTCAGCCGCCAGAGCAGGAAGCTGTCGACCGTCCCGGCGAGCACGTCCCCCCGCTCGCAGCGGGCCCGCAGACCGTCATGGGTCTCGAACAGGTGCGTGAGCTTCGTGCCGGTAAAATAGGGGTCGAGCAGCAGCCCCGTGCGCTCGCGGAACAGCGGTTCCAGCCCCTCGCCCTTCAGCCGCTCGCACACTGGCGCGGAGACGCGGCTCTGCCAGACGATCGCGTTCGTCACCGGCCGGCCGGTGTGCCGGTCCCAAAGGACGACGGTCTCCCGCTGATTCGTCAGGCCGAGGGCGGCCGGTTTGAAGCCGGCGGCGAGCGCCTCTTTCGCCGTCGCCAGTTGGGACTCCCAGATCGCTTCCGGGTCGTGCTCCACCTCGCCGGGCGCCGGGAAGAGCTGCGGGAACTCTCGTTGAGCCTGTGCCTTGACCGTGCCGTCGGCGGCGAACAGCAGGGCGCGGCTGGACGTGGTGCCCTGATCGAGGGCGAGAACGAGCGGATCGGACATGGCCGCCGACTCTACCGCCGCCGCCCCGGGGCCGCTCGCATCGACCGGGGGCGATTCGTAGGCTCGGCCGCATGTTCGCCGCCCTGCTGACCTGTGCCCTGCTGGCGCCGCCGGTTTCGGCCCTGGACCTGCCGATGAGCGGCGAGGTCACGGCGACCTCCGCCCTCGTGCAGACCCGCCCCGTCAGCGGCCGCGGCACCCAAGCCGGGCATTTCGAACTGGCGACCGACGCGGCGTTCACCGACCCCCGCGAGGGCGAATGGCGGCTGGCCGTCGGCCCGCTGACCGGGACGATGCCGCGGCAGGACGGCACAATGGTGGATGCCTCCGGCGACGGCATCGTCCGCGAGCGGTTTGACGGTCTGAAGCCGGACACCCGCTACTTCTACCGCTGGCAGCCCGACCACGCGGAGCCCGGCCGCACCGGCACGTTCCGCACGCTCCCCGGGGCGGACTCGACGGCTAGGGTCTCGTTCGCCGTCGTCACCGGCCTGAATTACGCCCGCTGGCAGAGCAGCGACGTGACCGAGGAGGAGAAGGCCCGCGGCTATCCCATGCTGGAGGCGATTCAGCAGAGCGACCCAACCTTCGCCGTCTTCACCGGGGACACCGTCTACTACGACACGCCCGTCGAGGGCCGGGCTGAGACGCGGGAAGCGATGCGGGCGAAGTGGCACGAGAATTTCGCCCAGCCGCGGTTCCGCGAGTTCCTCGCGCACGTTCCGGTCTTTCACATGAAGGACGACCACGACTTTCGCCGGGACGACGCCGACCGCACGGGCGACGACGCCCCCTCCCCGGAACTGGGGATCGACGTCTTTCGGGAGCAGGTCCCCGTCGTCCCCCAACAGATCGCGTTCGGCGCCGAGCCGCCCACCTACCGCACCGTTCGCTGCAACAAGGACCTGCAACTCTGGTTCGTCGAGGGCCGGGACGACCGCAGCCCGAACCGGATGGAAGACGGCCCCGGCAAGACGCTCTGGGGCGAGGAGCAATATCAGTGGCTCACACGCACGCTGAAGGAGAGCGACGCAACGTTCAAGGTCCTCGTCTCCCCCACCCCGCTGGTCGGTCCGGACGACAGACGGAAGCGGGACAACCACACCAACATCGGCGGCTTCCGGCACGAGCGGGACCGGTTCTTCTCCTTCCTGGAAGGGGAAGGGATGATCGACAGCGGCGAGTTCCTCGTGATCTGCGGCGACCGGCACTGGCAGTACCACGCCGAACACCCCATCAGCGTGCACGAGTTCAGCAGCGGGGCGATCCACGACGCGAACAGCCGGGCCGGACGCCGGGCGGGCGACCCGCAGTCGACCGACCCGGAGGGGAAGATCGTCCAGCATTACCTGATGGGGCGGGAGTCGATCATCTCCAACGACGGCGAGGGCCTGGAGCAGTACGGCGCCCCGCCCCGCGGCGGCTATCTGTTCGTCCGCACCGACCGCGGCCGGTGGCGGGGCGGCGAGGAGGAGCCCCGCCTGCACCTGATCTTCAACGTCAGCAACGAATCGGTCCCCCCCGCCGAGAGGAACCGCCTGAAGTCGCGGGTCTACGAATACTACTGGTACCGGAAGGACGGACGATGAGCGTCGCATTCCCCCTCGCCGCGCTGCTGGCCCTGTGCGGCCCGGCGGTCGCCGCCGACGCCCCGGCCCGGCCGAACGTCGTGGTGATCATGGCGGACGACATGGGCTTCTCGGACGCCGGCTGCTACGGCGGGGAGATCGCTACGCCGCACCTGGACGCCCTCGCCGCCGAGGGGCTGCGGTTCAGCCGGTTCTACAACACCGGGCGCTGCTGCCCGACGCGGGCCTCGCTGCTGTCCGGCCACTACCCGCACGCCGCGGGGATGGGCTGGATGATCGCCGACCGCGGCACGCCCGGTTACGCCGGCAGTCTGCGGAAGGATCGGCCGACGCTCGCCGAGCTGGTCAAGCCGGCCGGCTACCGGGCGTACATCACCGGCAAGTGGCACGTCAGTCCGCACACCGGGGCGAAGGGGCCGAAGGACAACTGGCCGCTGGCCCGCGGGTTCGATCGGTTCTACGGCTCCACGACCGGCTCCGGCGACTACTGGGACCCGGTCACGCTGGTGCGGGGGGACGAGGCGATCAGCGCCTTCGCCGATCCGCTGCGGCCGGCGGAGTGGAAGCCCGACGGTTCCGGCTACCACTACACCGACGCGATCGCCGACGAGGCCGTGCGGTTCGTCGGCGATCACGCGAAGGAACACGCCGACGCCCCGTTCCTGCTCTACGTCGCCTTCACCGCCCCCCACTGGCCGCTGCACGCCCCGCCGGAGCTGATCGAGCGGTACGACGGTCTGTACGACGGCGGCTTCAACGCCGTCCGCAAGCCGCGGTGGGAACGCCAGCGGGCGAGCGGCCTGTTGTCGGAGGCCACGGGGCTGGCGCCGGTTCCGAAGCCGTGGTCGCAGGTCCCGGAGGATCAGCGGGAATGGGAGGCCGCCTGTATGGCGACCCACGCCGCGATGGTCACGCAGATGGACGCCGGCATCGGCCGCTTGCTGGCCGAACTCGACCGCACCGGCGCCGCGGAGAACACCGTTGTCATGTTCCTCAGCGACAACGGCGCCAGCGCCGAGGATCAGGGCCGCTTCGGCCCGTTCACCCCCCGCCCGGACGAGCCGACGGGTAAGAAAACCTCGCCCGAAGAACCGCGGTCCCGCCGCACGCAGCTCACCCGCGACGGCCTCCCGCTGCGGCGGGGCGTGAACGTGATGCCCGGCCCGCCGGACACCTTCGTCGCCTACGGGGAGAGCTGGGCGAACGTCTCGAACACGCCGTTCCGCCTCTACAAGTCGCACGTGCACGAGGGCGGCATCAGCACGCCGCTGATCGTCCGCTGGCCGGCGGCGATGCGGGAGGAGCTGCGGGGCGGGATCGTGCGGGACCGCTCCCACGTGATCGACCTCGCCCCCACGGTGCTGGAACTGGCCGGGGCGGAGTATCCCACGGAGTTCGGCGGAAGTCAGACGAAGCCGCTGCCGGGCCGCTCGCTGGAGCCGGATCTCCGCGGCGACATGCAGATCGCCCGGCTGGAGGGGCGCCCGCTGTTCTGGGAGCACCAGGGGAACCGAGCCGTCAGCAAACCGGACGGCGAAGGCGACTGGAAGCTCGTCGCCGAGGCCGGCGAACCGTGGGAGCTGTACGACCTCAGCACGGACCGCATCGAAGCGAACGACCTGTCGAAGCAGCGGCCCGAGAAAGTCGCGGCGCTCTCCGCCCTCTGGGACGAGTGGGCCGCGAACAACGACGTGCTGCCGCTGGGCGGCTGGAAGGGCAAGCCGAAGCGGAACCGGACCCGCTGAGGACCCCGGTTCACCGCACGTCCGCCGCCGCGGTGATCAAGCCGCCGTTGTCGAGATGCCGGACCCGCTGGCCGCCGGGCAGGGCCCACAGATCCTCGGGCAGGTTGCGGGGGTTCACCTCGATCTCCTTGAGCCGCAGCGTCATCCCCGACAGCCCCGCGGCCGGCCAGGAGAGGATGATGGTGTGCGGCAGCACGACGTCGGCGCCCGGGCAGCGGCGGTGATCCTGCAACTCCGCCCGGGCCAGCGGGGCCCCGGTGGCGGCGTCGCGGAGTTCGTGGGCGAGAATTTGTCCGTGTTCGCGATCCACGTCGATCACCCGCAGCACGCGGCGGCCGGAGGCGTCCGTGCGGTGCGAGACGAGGTGCCAGATCGGCCCGCCGTCCGGCGCCTTCTGGAGCGACACCGCCCGCGGGTCCAGCGGAACCACCCCCAGGACCTCCATCAGCCAGTCCGGGTCGAAGGGGATCTGCACCCCGCCGTTCCGTTCCGCGGCGCAGCGGACGGCGTCGAAGCTGGCGTGCCGGCAGGTGAGCGTCTCCGGACCGGGGCCGCCGAGCTTCGGGTTCACCCAGCACCAGACGCGGTCGGAGTTGGAGCCGACGTCGGCCACCGGGATCATCATCGCCTTGGCCTTCAGCCGCAGGCGGCGGGGGTACTCGACGGCGATCAGCCCGGAGGCGTCCGAGGGGGCGCCGGGCATCTCTACGGTCAGCGTCCGGCACTGCCAGCCGGCGGTGCGGGCGGCCTGTTCGTTGATGTGGCGAACGAGTTCGTCGCGGGTGGTGTCCGCCGAGAGCGTCGGCCGGCCGTGCCACGGGTTGGCGGTCCGCGCGGCGCAGCCGGCGCCGGCCCACAGCAGCGCCGCGCACGCCGCCAGGGCGAGAAAACGGGGCGGCGGCGGGAGCGGGCGGCGGGTCATCCGTGACCGACAGAAGAAAAACGGCGGGCGAAGCGGGAGGCGATCGGCGGTTAGTCGGCTCGCTCCTTGAGCAGGGCGGGCAACCCGGCTTCGAGTCCGCCGATCTCCTCCTCCGGCAACGCCAGATCGGGCACCTCGTAGGGCCCCTCCCCGCCGCTGCCGGTGAGGATCAGCAACCGGCCGTCCGGCGTGTCGCGGGCCTCCGTCAGTTCGACCCGGCCCTCGGACAACAGCAGCAGGGCCAGCGTGTACCGCACCCGGGCCTGTTGATCGTTGTTCGCGTCCGCGGCCTCGCCCAGCGAGTCCAACAGGGCGAGGAGTTCGTCCGCGTCCAGCGGCACGGCCTCCGCCTCGGGCTCGGCGTCCGGGGCCCGGACGGCCCAGTGGCCGATCGTGCCGGGCGGCGGGCCGTCCCAGGCGTCCAGCAGGAAGTCCAGGCGGACGTGCGCCCCGTCGCGGTCGACCAGCGCGCTGCGCACGCTCGCCCCGGGGGGGAACGGCTCGCCGGTGGCGGCACAGACTTTCGCCATGGGACGGACGTGGTACTCCACGGTGCGGAACCCCCGTCGTTTAGCGGTTCGCGGCGGACGCGGACACCCCGGTACCGGGCGCGCCGAGTTTTGCGGGCGCCCGCACCGCGAACCGCCGTCCGCACCGCGGGCAGGCCCCGGCCGCCCGACCGTCGCCGGTCGGGTAGGCGCGGGCGTACTGACCGCAGCAGGCCGTGCGGACCCCGACGAAGTTCACGGCGGCGGGGCGGGGCTCGGTCACGTCCCCCCCATCGGCCCGCCGCCGCCGGTTCGTTCAGACGGACGGGGAGAACCCGCACAGCTTCGCAGCGGGCGCCTGTTCGCCGCTCTCTTGAAGAGAGCGGCTAACCTTCGCTGAGGAACGTCTTGATCCGCTCCAGCCCGCGCTGGATCGTGTCGGTGTCCGTGGCGTAGCTCATACGGACGAAGCCGGGGGCGCCGAAGGCGTCGCCGGAGACCAGCGCCACGTGGGCGTCCTCCAGCAGGACTTCGCAGAACTCCGTGCTCGTCTCGCAACTGCGGCCGCTCTGGCCGAGCGGCTTGCCGAAGTGGCTGCTGACGTCGAAGAAGGCGTAGAACGCCCCGCCCGGCTCGCAGGGCGGCACGCTCGGCAGGGCGTTGACGCCTTCCAGCGTGATCGTGCGGCGTTCGGCGAAGATCTTCCGCATCTCCTCGACGCACTCCTGGGAGTTCTCCACCGCGGCCTTGGCGGCGAACTGGCTCACGCTGCAGGGGTTGCTGGTCTCCTGGCTCTGCAGCTTCGTGCAGGCCTTCGCCAGCGGCTCCGGACCGAGCATCCAGCCGATCCGCCAACCGGTCATCGCGTAAGCCTTCGACACGCCGTTCACCGTGATCGTCCGGGCCTTCACCTCGTCCCCGAGGGCCGCGAACGAGGTGAACTCCGCCCCGCCGTACAGCAGCTTCGAGTAAATCTCGTCCGACAGGCACCAGACGTCCCGCTTGACGATCACCTCGCCCAGCGCGGCGAGCTGCTCCCGACTGTAGACGGCCCCGGTGGGGTTCGAGGGGGAGTTGAGCATCACCAGCTTGGTCGCGTCGGTGATTGCCCCGTCCAACTGCTCCGCGGAGCAGACCCAGCCGTCCTCCCGGGTCGTCGGGACCAGCACCGGCGTGGCGCCGGTGAGGGAGACAAGGTCCGCGTAGCTGACCCAGTAGGGGGTCGGGATAACGACCTCGTCGCCGGGGTTCAGCAGCGCCGCAAGGACGTTGTGAATCGTGTGCTTGGCGCCGTTGGAGAGTACGCACTCGGCGGCGTCGTACTGCACGCCGGTGTCCCGGGCGTGGGCGGCGACGATCGCCTCCTTGACCTCCGGCAGGCCGCCGGCGGGGGTGTAGTGGGTCTTCCCGCCGTCCATCGCGTCCTTGGCGGCGGTGCGGATGTGCTGGGGCGTGTCGAAGTCCGGTTCGCCCAGCGTGAAGTTCAGCACGTCCGCGCCGCTGGCTTTGAGAGCCTTCGCCTTGGCGGCGGCGGCCATCGTGGCGGAGGGGGCGATCCGGGCGAGGGCCTCGGACTGAACGAACTGCGGCATGACCTGAGGGCGAGTTGGGGAGGACGGAAGGCGGAAGGTCGGCTTCCGGGGGGATTCTGACCGGACGCCGCCCGAACCGAAAGCCGGCCCCGCGGCGGACGGGTGCTTGGTAGACTCGGCGGCCCTCACCGGAGTTCGCCGTGCGTCGCCGTGATTTCGCCCTGATCGTGCTGGCGGGGATGCTCGGGATCGGGGCGCTGCTGACGCTCGGCGCCTTCGTCGCCGGCGGGATGATCGTGGCGGCGGCCCTCGAGGGGATTCTCGACGGCTTGAACTTCGGCCCGCCCCCGCCGACGCGGGCCGAGACGGAACTGCGTGTTGACGGCAGCGTCTCCCGCACCGTTCAGCAGGAGGACCTCGCCGGGACGGCCGCCGAATGGGACGGCGTGCGTCCGGTCCGCGCCGCCCCCGCGGAGAACTGGAACATGCCCCTCGCAACCGTGCCGACCGACCGGGACGGCGACGCCTGGATCGCCTGGGGCGATTTCCCCTCCCCCGCCGCGATCCCGGACCACCTCAAAGACGGCGCCGCCGGTCCGACCCGGCTGGTGCGGACGCCGACGGTGACCGATCACGGCCTCGTCCGAGAGTACCGCTGGCGGGAGACGGTTCTGCCGAGCGGCGACCTCGCCAGCGCGACGGCCGCCCTTCAGTCCGCCCGGGCGGCGCTCCTCGCGGAGTGGATCGATTACCGGGCAGCCGTGCTGGCCGAGGGCCTCCCCGAGGGCACGAATATCGAACCGCTGATCCAGTGGCTGCGCACGGACGGCGACGCGCTTACGGAGAAACTCCTCCTGCGCTGGCTCTCGCTGATCGGGTCGTGGGGACAGTCCGGTGGGCAGTCCGATCTGTCGGACGCCGAGGCACGGCGTTGGCTGGACCTCCTCCGGCAGCACGGCTTGGACCTGTCGAACGAGGACAGCTCGGTTCCGACGAAGGATGAGATCGAGGAGCGGATTGGCCCAATCCTCGAGGAGTTCATTCGCGCCCGCGCCTTCGGTGCCGACGGCGAGCCCGTGGACGCCGAGACGGCGGAACGCATCCGTCGTCTGCTTGTTCCATCGAACGTCGACAGTCTTGCGGACGCGCCCGGAGGCCTCAGCGACGCCGAACGGACCGCGATCGAAACAGCAGCCGCTGTCGCACTGTACGGGTCGACGAAGGCGAAGGACGACCGGTTCGCGGCGCTCGAGGCCGCCGCGGCGATCTCGCTCTGGGCCGTGATTGCTTCCAATAACGACTTCGCCCTCCGCCACACGATGCCCGGCGTGCTGCTGGAAACGAATGGCCTCCCGCTGTCCGACGGCGGAACGGACGGGAGCGGCCCTGCGGAGGTTCTGTTTCGCTTCCAGCATCTCGAAACCCTGCCCCACGGCCGCGAGATGTTCGCCCGGTCGGCCCTCGTCGACGAAACCTTCCAGCAAAAACTGCTCGGCAGCGTGCCGGTGCGGACGCGGGAGGAGATCGAAACGTTCTTCAAACTCGTCGCCGACCCGGACGCGGCGGCCGTGTGGGCGGAGTGCCTTGAACGGGAATCCGTCGAACCGCTGCGGGGCTGGACGGACGGGGCCGCGGGGCAATTGCGGGACCTGTTGCTGGGCGGGGGCGGCGCCGCCGGGGACGGGGCGGCGGTGGGCGGTTAGACTCCGCGACATGCCCGGCAACACCTTCGGCCACGCCCTCCGTCTGACCACCGCCGGCGAGAGCCACGGGCCGGGGAACGTCTGCATCCTCGACGGCGTCCCCCCCGGCATCCCGCTGACCGTGGAGGACTTCGCCGAAGACCTCGCCCGCCGCCGGCCGGGACAGTCCAAGATCGTCACGCAGCGGAAGGAGCCGGACGAACCGGAGATCCTTTCGGGCGTCTTCGAAGGCAAGACGACCGGCACCAGCCTGGCGATCCTGATCCGCAACGCCGACCAGCGGAGCCGGGATTATTCGGAGATCAAAGACCTCTACCGCCCCGGCCACGCGGATCACTCCTTCGACGCGAAATACGGCGGCCGCGACTACCGCGGCGGGGGCCGCAGCAGCGCTCGGGAGACGAACGTCCGCGTCGCCGCCGGGGTGGTGGCGAAGAAGATCCTCGCCGAGGCCTTCGACGCCCGGGTCGTCGCCTACGTAAAAAGCGTCGGCGAGATCACTGCGGACGTCCCCGACCCCGCGGCGGTCACGTTGGAGCAGGTCGAGACCCTGCCGGACGGGGAGCCGAACGTCGTCCGCTGCCCCGACCCCGAGGCGGCCGCGGCGATGGTGGAGCTGATCGACGCGATGCGGAAGGACCGCGACAGCGTCGGCGGGACCGCCGAGGTCGTGGCGACGAACGTCCCCGCCGGGCTGGGCGAACCGGTGTTCGACAAGATCAAGGCGGACCTCGCCAAGGCCCTGTTCAGCCTCCCCGCCGTAACCGGGGTGGAGTACGGCAGCGGTTTCGGTGCCGCCCGCATGCGGGGCAGCGAGCACAACGACCTGTTCCAGCCCCACCCGGACGGGCCGCCGAAGATCGGCGCCGCCAGCAACCGGCACGGCGGGATGCTTGGCGGGATCACCAGCGGGCAACCGATCGTGCTGCGGTGCGCGGTCAAACCGACCAGCTCGCTGCCCCGGGAACAGGCCACCGTGAATCGCTCCGGCGAGGCGGCGACGATCGTCACCAAGGGCCGCCACGACCCCTGCCTGCTGCCGCGATTCATCCCCATGGCGGAGGCGATGGTCGCCCTGACCCTCGCCGACCACTACCTCCGCTGGCGCGGTCAGTGCGGGGCGTCGCCGTCATAAACGGCCCCCGTCGCGGGCGGTTGTGCGGGTTCGTCGGGTTCGCCGCCGCGGTCGCTTGCGGAGGTGAGACGGGATGCCGGAGCATCCGCCGTCCATCCCGCCGAGGCACGCGGTCATGTCGAGTCGCCGCTCCGTCCTGCTGATCGCCGGGTGGATCATGTGGGGCGCGTGCCCCGCGGCCGAGGCGGGTCTGGTGGCCCACGTCGACTACAGCGACTTTTCCATCCGTCTGCGGCAGGCGACGGACGCCGCGGGGGTCGCCGAGTTCACCGCCGCGGAGCGGGTCCAGATCGAGACGAACGTGCTGGACGGGCTCCGCCGGGCCTACGCCGGTTTCGACGTCACGTTTCAGACGGACGCCGCCGGCGCCACGGAGCGCATCTGGCTCGGCGGACCCTTCACCGGCAGCGGCACGACGTACGGCGAGGCGGAGCGGCTGGACTACCGCAACCGATCCGCCGGCGACCTCGCGGAGGTCTACACGGCGAACTTCGGCGGCTTCATCGAACATTTCGAGCCCCGCTCGCAGCAGATCGCGGAGCTGTCCGCCGCCCTCGCCGGCACCGCGGCCCACGAACTGGGCCACAACCTCGGCCTGACTCACGAGGACGCCTATGGCAACCCGGGCTTCACTTACACCGGCCTCGACGGTCCCGTCGACTCCGCCGGCGGACAGAACGGCCGGCTGATGGCGACCGGCGCCGCCGGCCTGAGCGAAGCCCAGCGGGAGGTCGACCGCACCCTCTCCCGCTTCTCCCAACTCAAACTGGAATTCGCCGAGGGCCTCACCGCGACCGGTCCGACGCCGAGCCTGTTCGAGGACCTGCTATCGACCGACGCGAGCGGTCTGGCCAGGGAGGTGACGTTGGTCGCCCAGGCGATTTCCGGCTTCGACGCAGCAAATGTGATCGGCACGCTCGGCGCCGCGATGGAGACGGACCTGTTCGCTTTCGACCTGCTCTCGCCCGGCGAACTGACTGTCGCAACGATCGCCGCCGGGCTGAACGACGCGGTGGACACGGTGCTCACCGTGCTGGACGCGAGCGGAACCGTGCTCGGCTCCGTCGACGACACGACGTTTCTCGGCGACACGTTCGGCGGCGCCTCGGAGTACGGCTCGACCGACTCCCGGCTGTACGGCCTCCGCATCGAGGGCCCCGGCCGCTACTACGCTCGGGTGGAGGGCTCCGGCGGGGACGTGGGCGACTACGAACTGCTGCTCGGGTTCGCCGCCGACGCCGCCGGCCCCGCCGCCGTGCCGGAGCCGGGTGCCTGGCTGCTGACCGGGCTGGCGCTGGTCGGCGGCGTGGCGGTCCGGCGGCGAGGGCGTAGGCTGGCCGCCTGACCCGCCCGCCGCCCCCGCACCGCTCGCCCCCGCCATGTGGAGCCAGACGACCCTCTCCCTGCCGGCTTACCCGCGGGGCTTTCACCTCGTCACCCGCCGCGTGCTGGACGCGGTCCCGGAGATCGGCGACCTGCGGGTCGGGCTGCTGCACGTCTTCATCAAGCACACCTCAGCCTCGCTGACGCTCAACGAGAACGCCGACCCGGACGTGCGGACGGACTTCGAGACCGCCATGAACCACGCGGTGCCGGAGGACCTGCCCTACGAACACACCGTCGAGGGCCCGGACGACATGCCGGCCCACGTGAAAGCGTCGATGATGGGGGCCTCGGTGACGATTCCGATCGCCGACGGCCGGCCGAACCTGGGCACGTGGCAGGGCGTCTACCTTTGCGAACACCGCGACCGGGCCTCCAGCCGCACGCTGGTGCTCACCCTCCAGGGCGAACGCCGCGGCGAGTGACCGGCCCGCGCGGGCCCGCTACCATCGTGGCAGCCCGCTCTCCAAACGGCTTCCGCCCCCGTAGCTCAGCAGGATAGAGCATCGGATTCCTAATCCGAAGGTCGTGCGTTCGAATCGCACCGGGGGTAATCGGTCACGTCTTCGTGTTGAACACGCAAAGCACCACGGCCTCCTCCTCGGTCGGGTTGTCGATGCGGTGGGGGTGGTCCGCGTCGAAGTAGAGACTGTCGCCGGCGTCCAGGTGGTAGGTCTCGCCGTCGTATTCGAAGCGGACCGCGCCGGTCTGCACGAACAGAAACTCCTCGCCGGGGTGCGGCAGCGCCTCCTCCTGGGCGGCGCCGGGCGGGAGCGTGACGAGGAACGGGTCCATCGTGCGGACCGTCCGCTTGTGGGCCAGCGACTCGTAGAAGGAGTCGTTCCCCTCCGACTGGTCGCGTTCCATGAGCTTGCGTTCGTCCCGCCGCACCACGACCAGCGGGGGCTTCTCCTCCAGCCCCTCGAAGAGCTCCGAGAGGGACACGTCCAGCGCCGCGGCGATCTCCGCCAGGGCCGGCAGGGAGGGGGTGATGCGGAAGTTCTCCACCTTGGAGAGCCAGCTGCGCGTCTGACCGGTGCGGGACGCGACCTCTTCGAGCGTGAGCCGGCGCTTCAGCCGGCGACTGCGGATGCGCTGTGCCAGTTCGACGAGGTTCACAGGCGGGCGGTCCGAACAGGGCGGAGCCCCGCTCGACGGAACGCATCGGGGCCGACTGCTCAGTATGGCGCCGCCGACTCCGACGCCGCAAACTCGCTCCGAAGCCGGGCGCGGTGACGCCCGCGGCGCCCGGGTCGCCGGGTCAGCACTCCGTGACGTTCACGGCGAGGCCGCCCCGGCTGGTCTCCTTGTACTTGCTGCTCATGTCCGCCCCGGTGCGTCGCATCACGCGGATCACCCGATCCAGGCTGACGCGGTGGGTGCCGTCGCCGCACAGGGCCAGCCGGGCGGCGTTGACGGCCTTCACCGCTCCCATCGCGTTCCGCTCGATGCAGGGAACCTGCACCAGACCGCCGACGGGGTCGCAGGTCAGGCCGAGGTTGTGCTCCATCCCGATCTCCGCCGCCTGTTCGACCTGCCGCGGCGTCCCGCCGAGGGCCTCCGCCAAGGCGCCGGCGGCCATGCTGCAGGCCACGCCGACCTCCCCCTGACAGCCCACCTCCGCCCCGCTGATGGAGGCGTGCTTCTTGTACAGACTGCCGATCGCCGCCGCGGTCAGCAGGAACCGGCGGGTCCCGGCGGTTCGCTCCTCCGCCGACTGCCGGGCGGACGGGGAGTAGCGACGGTAGTAGCAGATGACCGCCGGCACGATTCCCGCGGCCCCGTTGGTGGGGGCGGTGACGACGCGGCGGCCGGCGGCGTTCTGCTCGTTGACCGCCAGCGCCCAGAGGTTCAGCCAGTCCAGCGCCGCCAACGGATCCGGCGGGCCCGGGGCCGACGCGGCGTTCAGCTTCTCGAACAGCGCCGCGGCCCGGCGGGGCACCTGCAACTTGCCGGGCAGCACGCCGGGCGTCCGCAGACCCTCGGCGACGCAGGCGTCCATCGCCGCCCAGAGTTTGTCGAGCCCCGCGTCCACCTCCGCGGGGCTGCGGACGGCCTCCTCGTTCGCCCGCACCACATCGGAGATCGCCCGGCCGGAGGCTTCGCAGAGCGCCAGCAGTTCCGCGGCGGAGTCGAAGGGGTGCGGCACGTCGGCGGCGGTCGAGGCCGGCTCGGCGCCGCCCTCCGCCTCCCCGGCCGTGACCACGAAGCCGCCGCCGACCGAGTAATACTCCCGGCTCAGCAGTTCGGCGCCGTCCGCCCCGGTCGCGGCGATGCGGAGCCCGTTGGGGTGGGCCGGCAGCGTCTCCCGGCGATGCCACCGCAGGTCGGCGTTCAGATCGAACCGGATCGGCGGGCCGCCCGGGAGTCGGAGCTCGCCGGCCTCCTCCACGATCGCCAGCAACCGGGCCAGGCGGTCGCAGTCGACGGTCTCCGGGTCGTCCCCCTCCAACCCGGCCAGCACGGCCTGGGGGGTGCCGTGGCCGAGGCCGGTCAGGGCGAGGGAGCCGTAGAGGTCGACCGTGATTCCCCGCACCGCCGCCCTCAGGCCGTGCCGGTCCAGGGAGGCGAGGAACCGGCCGCCGGCCCGCATCGGACCGACGGCGTGGGAGCTGCTGGGTCCGACGCCGACCTTGAACAGGTCGAAGACGCTCACGAAGGCGGTCGCGGCGGCCGGTGGGGCGGACATGGTTTCATTCTAGCCCGACCGGAGCCCCTACCGCACCACGCCTAACACGCGCGCGGAGGGGCGGGTGAGGTCGACGGCGACGCCGTGCGGGGTGACGGCGGAGCCCACGTTGCCCGCTTTGTCCCGGGCGCTGACCCGCACGAAGACCCGGCGGTCGCGGGAGCCGCGGCCGGACCGCAGCGGCACGACGGCCGAACCGGCGTCCGGGCCCCAGTCGTGGATCACCTCCCAGGGACCGTTGGCGGAGTCGGCGGTCTCCACCCGCACCGGCACCGGGCCGGGGCGGTTGTCGGCGGCCCGCCATTCCAGCGCCAGCGTGTTCGCCTCGGCCCCGCGGCCCTGCCCGGCGGAAAGGATGTCGACCGTCGGCGGAGTGCCGTCCACCGTCACCCGAACGTCCGGCGCCTCGCCGTTGCGCGGCGGGGCGGGCGCCAGACCGGCGCCGCTGCGGACCCGCACGCAGAAGCCGTAGTCGCCGTCGCCCGGCACGGAGATCTCCGCCGGGCTCACGCGGTCGGCGTCCTGCCCGTAGCTGTACCAGTGTCGGCCGCCGTCCGGGGTGATGAAGACGTCCACCGCCCCCACCCCGCTACTGCCGACGGCGTCGACGGCGTAGCCGATCTTGAACGTCCGGGTCTTGAGGGCCGAGGCGTCCACAGGCACGCCCGTGCCGCCGAACCCGGCGTCGTTGCGAAGGTCGTTCGAGCCCGCGGCCGC